>JALUMP010000022.1 GCA_027039745.1 Candidatus Parcubacteria bacterium | reverse complement strand
TAACAAATCTTCTTGTGAAAAAGCATCATCAAAAGATCATTGAGAAACTTTATGTTTTACTTTTTTAAATTCTTCCAAAACAGTACCTGCAACTCTTTGAGAAGGGCTATCTTTGGTAATCAAATCTGGATATTTTTCCTCTATCTTTTTTAATTCATCTTTCAAAGAATCCAGAGCTTCTTCGGATATTTCTGAAATATTTTTTACGTGATATAAAAATCTATAATAATTTATAGATTTGCTTAAAACTTTTAGTCTTTTTTGAGCCTGTTTTTTGTTCATCTAATATCTAAAATAATTAATATTCAACCTTAAGCGCACGTTCAGAAATTCCAGGACCTGGTGTTTTATGATTGTGCCCTCATGCTTTAATAACAGTATGATCATTGGGACCATTAATATCAAACTTATGTATCATAACCATAACGTATGGTTTTTTATCTTGATTATTTAAATCATCGGATAAACTTCCTTCAAAATATGAATATGCTTCATTTGCGTTACTATTTGACATTGAATCAATTATAGAAAGAACATGCGTCCCCGAACCATCATCATTACAAGGAATTTTTGTTGGATAATCATTATCTAAATTATTTATACGAAATTCATCTACTCTTAAATCTTGATATAAAGCACATTCAATAGCTGTATCTGCTGCGAAAAAAGCAGTTTGGGTAGATTTTGCAGACATAGACAACAAAAGCTCTTTGTAAGCAACATTTGCCATAAATACTCCAATTGAGATCAATAAAGAAGAAATTACAATTGCAATCAATATTACAAAACCATTTTTAAACTCTAATTTTTTTTCTTTTTTTCTTAAAAAATTAAACATAAACTATCAATTTAAAATATTAGATTTTAACTTATACACCTGGAGATGATTAAAAATATCTTGTCATTCTACAGTTACCTCAAGTGAAGCATCTATCACAGCCGAAGTTATTGGATCTGTTTTTTTTGGAGTAATTTTAATATACCGTTTAAAATGAGATGTTTCTGAACCAGCTCCGGTGGTGTAATCATAAACACCAGATGATTGATGGAATCTTAAAAAACCATTAGGGCAACCCACATTACATGACTCAATATTACCATTTAATGTATTTATATAACAACCATGTCCCCCACCAATATCAGTCCTACAATTATTTAAACCATTTAAAATCCCACCCAATACCAATCGATTTCCTGTTTTTTTATTAATAACTCATTCCATTCCATCTTGAGCTAAATAAAAAGCAATAATTTGTTGCTGAGATAACACCGCTGCTGTAATACTATTATTTGCTAAAACTAATGGTGCTGTAACAGAGATCATCAATATAGCAATTGCAATAAGTGCTTCTACCAAACTAAAACCTCTATTTTTCATTATTCTTTTTACTTTTCTTTTTAACATATAAAATATTTATTATGGTGCTAATTTTCTTTGAGATACCGTTGTTTGAATATTAAAAACAGTATCAATATCACTTCTTTTAGTAGATCCTTCCAAAACCATTAAAACTTTTGGTTGAGTACTATTACCAGTCGTAGTTCCTGTAACATAAAACTTAAACTTATCAATCTGAACATCGTCTCCAATCAATGACACTGCGTTAGTATCCTTTCCTGAAACCTTCCTTTCAATCGTTTTTGATATACTATTATATCTAAAATAAGCATTATTACCCTCCTTTGTTTTGAAAGCCAATATCGAAGCCCCCGAACCACAATCAGACCCACCAGATATCGGCACAGTTCCCCTATTACAAGTATAATCATACCCAACTCTTATTTCACGAGACATAGACTCTAAAGTCATATTTAAATTATTAACAACTAATTTTATAGTCTTTGTCTTTGTGCTTGCATCCATAATATAATACAAAGCAGTAAAAGCCATAGTAGATATTATTGAAAATAAGGCTACAGCAACTAACATTTCAATCAGAGTAAATCCATTACCTCTTCCACCTTCTTTTTTATTATTATTTATAAAAGATATCATAATACTAACAATTAATTAAAATAGAAATATCACCAGCAGCTCCAATTTCTACACATTTTTGATATTCTCCATTAGAATCCTCTACAATAATTCTAGCTCTACCATATTTAATATGATTGGAATATATAAATGCATCTGGATCTGGTCTTTTAAAAGATATATCCACATAATCAACATCTGACCAAGTCCCAGCATTATTCACTTGAATATTTTTAATTTTATTTCCTTTATTAAAAATCAACTGAGAATAGCACTCATCATTTCCACTTTTTGTGCAATTATCAGAACCCAAATCAGTAAATCTTTCTCCCTGTGTATCTGGCTCAATTGTAGAATCATCTCTTAGCCCATCGACATATATTATAAATTTTTCATCATCTACACCAGTTACATTTTTAGAAGTTCTTGCAAAATAAATACCATATCTATAATCTTTTCCGAATTCTATAGTTTGAGTCTCACGAGATGCTTTATTCACCCCATATACTTGAGCCTCACGAATACTTAGAGCCACTGTATAAATATCATTTTCTAACTCTACGTTTTTTCCAAATTTATGATAATTAAATAAAGATATAGAAAGCATAATAACCATAATTGCTACTACAATCAAAAGTTCTAACAACGTAAAACCATTTTTTTTATTTGGCTTATTATTCTGAAAAAAACTCTTAAACATTAATAATTATTATATCATAAATAATTATATTATTTTTATTCATTAAAAATACATGCTAAAATAAAAATATGTTAGAAACAATATTAAGATTCTTAAAAAAAATCTTTCCTAAAAAAATTTTTAAAACATTGCAACCACTTTACCATTTTTCCTTGGCATTACTAGGAGCTATTATTTATTGATTTCCAAGCAATAAACTACAAATAATTGGTATTACTGGCACCAAAGGCAAATCTTCTGTCTCTGAAATACTTAATCACGTTTTAGAAAGCAACGGATATTCTACAGCAATGACCGGAACCATCTCTTTCAAAATTGGCAAAAAACTAGAAAAAAATAAACTCAAACAAACCATGCCTGGTAGATTTTTCTTACAAAAATTTCTTTCCGACGCTAGAAAAGAAAAAATAGACTGAACTATCGTAGAAATGACCTCAGAAGGAGCAAAACAATTTAGAAATTATTTTATAAAATTAAATGCTTTTATTTTTACAAACATTGCACTAGAACATTTAGAATCACATGGTGGGTTTGAAAACTACAAACAAGCAAAACTCTCTATTATCAAAAACTCTCTAGAGAAAAGTAAGAAAAAAGACAAAATACTTATAGTTAACAAAGAAGACAAATATAGCAATGAATTTATTGATTTTGATATCAAAAATAAATTTTTGATTGGAAAACATCAAGTAAGCAATTTAAAAACAAGTTCAGATGGTGTAAGTTTTTTATACAAAAAAACAAAATTCTCTTCGCCACTACCAGGATACTTTAGTTTTTTAAATATTATTTCTGTAATAACTTTTTGTGAACATATCGGAATACAACTAAAAGACATTGCAAAAAGCCTACAGGATTTTAAAAATATCCCCGGCAGAAATGAGGAGGTTCAAATTAATAAAGATTTTAGAGTTATCGTTGATTACGCTCATACTCTAAATTCTATGGAAGCAGTTTATCAGACATACAAAAATAACAATAATCTAATTTGTGTTTTTGGTTCTTGTGGTGGTGGAAGAGATAAATGAGTGCGTCCAGAAAAAGCAAAATTAGCTGCAAAATATTGTAGAGAAATAATTTTAACAGATGAAGACCCTTATGATGATGACCCATATGAAATTATAGAAGATATTAAAAAAGGCTTACCAAAAAATGCGAAATATATGATAGAAATAGACAGAGCCAAAGCTATAAAAAAAGCTATACAAACAGCTAAAAAAGGTGATGTTATACTAATTCTTGCCAAAGGAGTTGAACCTTACATTATGAGAGCAAATGGAAAAAAAGAAGATTGATCAGATAAACAAAAAGTTTTGGATGCGGTATCTTCTTTAAAATAAGATTATGTTAAAAATACAACCCCTAAAAGATGATTTTAAATACCAAGATATTCCTTACGCACAAACGTCATTTTTTGCTAAAACACAAAATATAGACAACCGAAAAACTTATACTTTTGTCTTCTACAATAAAAATAATAATATAAATTTTTATTTTTTGATCGTTGTTTTACCTTTTGTTTTTGGAAAAAAGATAGCACATATTCCACATGGTCCAATTTTTCTAAAAAACCAAACAACAAAAGATTTAAAAGAAATATCTTCTTTCTTAAAAGTTTTTGCAAAACAAAATAATCTTGTTTTTATTAGATTAGAATTAGAGAAAAATAATATCTTTTTTAAAACTCCACTTTTTGCTTATCACACTTCTTTTTCTCAACCAAGAGCAGAAATGATATTAGACATTTCTCCAAACATAGAAAATATCTACAATAATTTCAAAAAAGATATTAGAAGAAATATTAAAAAAGCCCAAAAAAACAATTTAAAAACCGATTTTATTTTTGGTAAAAATATTTTAAAAGAAAAAGAAAACTTTATTGCAATCAATAAAGAAAATATGAAAAGTCATAATAAAACAACTCATACAGATAAGTATCTTTCACACTATATAACACTTTTATCTAAAACAAAAAATAATTTTCTTGCAAAAACATATAATATAGAAAATCCAAAAAATATTCTGAGCTATAATTTATTTGTAGTTTCTGGTAATACAGCCTTTTGCCCATATGGAGCAAGCACAAAAGAAGGTAAAAAAAATGGAGCTTATCCTTTTACAAAATATCAAAGTATTATAAAAATGAAAGAGTTGAATCTTACAAAGTTTAATTGAGGCGGTATCTCTACTGGTAAACAAGATTCTCATCTACAAGGCATAACAGATTTCAAATTAAGATTTGGCGGTAATAAAAAAAAATACAATGATTTTTATGATTTAGTCTTAAACTGACCAGTCTATGTATTGTATCTTACAAGAGCGTGATTAAAAGAAAAATTAACTCATTTTATGTAAGGCTTCTATCCTCTCTTCAATAGGAGGATGTGTAGAAAATAATCGAGATAATCAATTTGGCTTATTGTTTTTTTCTGGTCCAAATGGATTTGATATAAACATATGAGCTGTTGCAGAATTCGCTTTTTTCAAAGGTATATTCTGATTTTTAATTTTTTCTAAAGCAGAAGCTAGCCCTTCTGGAAAACGCGTAAGTAATACACCACTTGCGTCTGCCATAAATTCTCTTTTTCTAGAAATAGCAAGTTGTAACAACTTGGCCAAAATTTTTGAAATAAAAATAAATAAAATAAAAATAATAACAATCATCCCACCCCCACTTTTTCTATTTGACCTCACTCTTATCCCAGCCCTATTTCCTCGCATAAAAACATCAGCCACCAAAGTAATAAATCCAACCAAAACAACCACTACAGTCATTAAAAGAATATCTCTATTTTTAATATGAGACAGCTCGTGGGCTGCAACTCCCTCTTGTTCTTGTTTATTAAGTTTATTTAACAAACCTCGAGTAAAAGCTACAGAAGCATTTTTCGGACCCCTACCAGTTGCAAAAGCATTAATAGAATCATCTTCAATAATATACACTTCTGGAGTCGGTAAGCCAGCAGTAATAGCTAAATTTTCTACCAAACGCAGTATCTGTTTATCTTGTGCAAAATTAGGATTCGCTTTTTTTGCACCAGCAGATGAAAGAGCAATTTTATCTGCAAAAAAATAAGATGTCACATTTGTAAACAAAGAAAATCCAATAGCATAATATAAAATCATTGGTTCTCCCATTTGTTGTGAAATAACTCATCCAACTCCAATCACAAATAGAAAAAAACTGCTCATTAACAAAAAAGTTTTCCTTACATTTTTTTCTATTTGCGTATAAGGTGTCATATACTTTATTTCTTTATCTTTTTTAAAAAAGCATCTAAATTTTTAATTCCATTAACTGACTCTGTTAAATCATCTTTTGTCTGTGATAAATGATCCAAGGTTTCCAACGAGCTTTCCAGAACAGGTTGAACAATATATCATGTCCCAAAAGCTGTTGCAATTATAATCAATCAATATACTATCTTAATAATTGCTGCAAATCTATTATGATTTCTTATACCCTTCAAAATTTTATTATTCTCTTTTACTTTTTCTGATAATTGAGTAAGCAACTCTTTCATTTTTTTTTGTTCTGTATCCATATTATTGAAATAATAACACATTTAAAAATATAAAAAACAACCTAAAAAAGATTGTTTTTTTTTATTAATTAAAAATTACTTCTTTAAAATACCAGCATCTTTTAGAGCTCTATAAGCTCCTTTTTTTGCTATTGTCTTGATACCTTTAGCAGATACTGTTATTGTATATGTTTTTTCTTCTTCAGGAACAAAAACCTTCTTTTTTTGTAGGTTTGCCTTTCTTCTTCTTTTTCCAGTTGGATTAAACTGAGTAGCACGCACCCTGTTTGAATATTTACCACCAACTTTAGAAGATTTTCCTGTAATTGCGCATTGTTTAGCCATAAAATTTATTTGTTAAACTTGTGATATAATATCATATATTAACTTTTTTTCAAGGTAAAATGAACCCAGACACAATTTGAATTATAACCATACTTATATTTTCTGTTATTATCCATGAGTTAGCACATGGGTATGCAGCCCTATTTCAAGGAGACCAAACAGCAAAAAAAGCAGGTAGACTCACTTTAAACCCTATTCCGCACATAGACCCTGTCGGTTCAATACTGCTTCCAGCCATATTTATTTTAACAGGTTCTCACTTTTTTCTAGCTTGGGCAAAACCAGTCCCATACAGCCCAAATAATTTAAAAAATAAAAAATGAGGAGAGGCGATAGTCGCTCTTGCTGGACCATTATCAAATATTATTTTAGCTATTTTGTTTATTCTAATAACAAAAATTCTTTTTATATTAAATCTTAATAGTCAATTATCATTTCAGCTAATTTCTTCTGCAATTTTTCTAAATATTTTTTTGGCAGTCTTAAATCTGATCCCTATTCCACCGTTAGATGGTTCAAAAATTCTCTATTCTATTTTACCACAACGTTTCAGTTCAAAAACTAGACGTTTTATGGAAAAAAATTATATTTTTATATTTTTTATTTTTATAATCTTTATTTACCAAACATCTATTTTAGAAAATATAACATCAAAAATATTTAGTTTTTTAATCAGTTTTTCTTAAACTACATCTTCAATCTTCAATCTCAAATAATTAGCACCATTAAACTGATTTTTTTCCATTGAAACAACTAAGGATATTTCATCATTAACATTAAAATCTCTATCAAAATTATCCTTATAAAAAAAAGCTATAGACTTTATATTTTGCCCCAAACTATTTCTAAAACTAAGCTCTAAATGAGCCTTATCTTTTCCAAAAAAATTAACTCAAGAAATTTTAACATCTTTCAAAAAAAATAATGGTTTTTGATTACCTATACCAAATGGAGCCATTTTTTCAATTTCTTGATAATTTTTCATATTTACATCATCTATAGAAATCTCTTCATCTATTATGATTTTTTCTTTCTGTATTTTTTTAGATTTTTTTAAGTTTCTAAATAACTTTTCTTCTAATGAATGTATTTTTTCTTCAGAAATCTCAAACCCACCAGACATTGAATGACCACCAAAACCAATAAACTCACTACGAGTCTTTTCCATCAAAGAATAAACATCCATCTTCCCTCCAGATCTACAAGATCCTTTAATTTTTCCGTCTCCAGATTTTGTTCATACAAAGACTGGTATTCCCAATTTATCGGCAACCCTCCCCGAAATAAGCCCCAAAATACCTACAGGCCATGTATTATCTCCTATAACAATTACTTTTTTATCATCTCTTTTTTTTAATCTTTGCCAAACATTTTTCATAACTTTAGCTAAAAGATATTTTCGCCTATTGTTTATTTTTTCCAACTCTAAAGCAGCCTTTACCCCTTTTTCATTATTTTCAGACAAAGCACTGAAAGCAATTTTTGGATGTTCAAGCCTAGAAGCTGCATTTATCCTTGGTCCAATCATAAAAGCCACGTCATCGGCAGAAATATTATTAACATTTAATCTTGATTTTTCTATAATTTTTTTAAGTCCAGCTCTTTTTGTTTTTTCTAAAACAATCTTCCCATACTTAGCAAAAACTCTGTTTTCTCCTTGTAAAGGAACCATGTCGCAAATAGTTGAAATCGCAACTAAATCAAGTAACCATTTTTCTCAACCTTCTGGAATATCTATAAATTCTTTTATTTTACTTTCTCTTCCTCTTCGAAACAAAGCCTGCACCAACTTAAATGTAATTCCTGATCCACACAAAAGCTCTTCCGGATAATTATCATCTCTTACTTTATGATTTAAAATCCCAAATGCATATGGCAAGCTTTTTCCCGCTATATGGTGGTCTGTAACAATCAAATCGATTTTAGATTTTTTTAAAATTTTACTTGCCCTTAAATCAGAAATACCACAATCTACTGTTATAACTAAATCTGGCAAAAACTCTTCTTGACTTCCCTCTTCTTCAAAACAAATCTTACCTATAACAATTTTTTCTACTACATTCTCTGTTAAACCATATCCGTCTTTATTTCTATTTGGAATAAAATTTTTAAAATTTTTGTATCCAATTTTTTCAAAAAAATTTTTCAATATCGCCCCGCCAGGAATACCATCTGTATCATAATCTGAAAAGATTAATATCTTTTCTTTTTTCTTTATGGCTTTTAAAATTCTCTCAACCACCTTTTCCATATCTTTAAATAAAAATGGGTCAAAAATATCTTCTCATTTTGGATTTAAAAATTTTTCAGTATCCTCTAATCCCTCTATTTTCCTAACAAATAATAAATTTGCTAAAAAAGAAGAAACGTTGTTTCCATATTTTTCTTTAATTTCAACATCGGAAAGCTTAGAAATTATTTGATATTTTGTTTTCATCTTGTCATTCATAATAATAAGTAAAATTATCCAACAATATAAGTATCTTCTAAATCAGACCTATGGAAACTCCTCCCACCTCTATAAATAGCATTAATAATCCCCAACGCAAAAAATTCAATTACTAAATGTGATCCACCATAAGACATAAATGGCATTGTTGTTCCAGTTACAGGTAATAAATTTAAATTAATAGCAATATGAACAAAAAAATGAGTAAAAAAATATAACAAAATTCCTACCCCTAATAAAATTTCAAAATTTGTCCTACCTTTCACAACCATAAACATTATTCTAAAAAATAAAATTAGATATATTAATATCAAAATGCAAATTCCAACAAAACCTCATTCTTCTCCATAAGCTGAAAAAACAAAATCAGTATTTGCTTGTGGTAAAAACCCCATTCTATTTTGACTACCATGCAAAAAACCCTTACCAACCAACTGCCCACTACTCAAAGCTAAATTAGCTTGTATTATGTTATACCCTGCTCCTAATGGATCCAATTGTGGATTTAAAAAAGTTTTTATTCTATTTCTTTGATAGTCATGCAGAAAAAAAGAATAAAAGATTACAGATAAAACAACACCTGTAGAAAATAATAATATAATAAATTTTTTAGGAATCCCCACAACTAAAACAAAACCAAATCAAATTAAAAAAACAATCATAGCTGAACCTAAATCTGGCTGTAACATAAGTAAAATAAAAAATATTGCCATATAAATTCCAGAAATAATTAAATGTTTTGGTCTAGAAATTTCGATATGACGCTTAAAAAAATATTTTGCTAAAATCAAAACTAAAGTAAATTTAGCCAAATCAGTTGGCTGAAAAGCAAATAAACCAATAGAAAACCAAGACTGTGCACCGGAAAAAGCATCTCCTACAAGAAACAGCCCAACAAGAAAAAAAACTGATAAAAAATACAAAAGAACAATAAAATTAGAATTCTTTAAAAAATAAATATCTAGCGAAGAAGCAAAAAAATATACAATAATAGCTACACCCAATGAAATAATCTGTTTTCAAAAAAGTAGATTATCATTAATTCCTAAAGAATAAATAATGGAAAGACCTAAAACAGATAATAAGATAGCTAAAAAAAGGGCTATCGGATCTATTCTGCCAAATATTCTTTGACTTAACATATTATTTTATCTCTTTAATAAAAACATCTGTTTTAATAACTTGTTCATCAAACTTACCTGGCCAAGTAATATATACTTGTTGTCTATCTCTTTTTTTCAAAATATCAATAAAAGTTTGCCCAGCATTAATAACTTTATCTTGTTTCCCATATAAAATAACAGAAACTTCAATATTTTTTATAGGCACGAGAGAATCATTCCCAACACTTATAGTCATTCTTGATACATCGTTTTCTTTGTCATACTCTAAAAATTTAGAAATCAAATATACATCACTTTTGACAGCTTTATCTTCCAAAACAGATTCCACATCTTCAAAACTCACAAAAGTTTTAGCAGGAATAGCTTTACCAATATAAATAGTTGGTAAAAATAACATCTTTTTTTCGGCAGGAACAAAAGAAATATGCTTTTTCATATCTATAATTCTTATATTATTTTTATCATAAACCTTTATAGCAAACATTCCATTTAGTGCATAATCAAAATTTGGATTTTCTAATAATGCTGCAATATTTGCATACCCATTATTTAAAGAAAAAGTTCTAGCTCAAAATACATTTACATCAGTAGCATGAAACGCACATACTGCCTCACAAGCTCCACCACAATCAACCCCTTCTTCTTTTCCATTTTTTATTCCATCAAAACAAGTAGGGTCTTTATCAAAAAATATTTTATAACTAAAAAATAAAGTAATTAAAAAAACAATAAATAAAAACAATCATACTATCATTTTTCTTTTTGTAGCTCACATAACCTCTCTATTTTAACAAAAAAAAACCAAAAGGTCATTTTTTATTTTTTTATTAGAATAAAGCTTGTCGGAATACTGAGAACGCCCTAAATTTTTCAGACGAAGTATGGGTCGAAAAATAGAAGTACCCTTGGGGTACGAACTCAACTTAGGCATTTTTCGCTGCGCACAGCTTACTCAAACATCCCAAAGCAGCTTTGTCTGTAAAAGAAAAAAGTTTATTTCTAAATTAAACTCTTGTCGGAATACTGAGATTCGAACTCAGACTACATGCTCCCAAAGCACGCGTGCTAGCCGTTGACACCATATTCCGATAACTTAGATTAGTATATCATAAATAGTATAAAAGTGAATATTTCAAATTAAAAATTTCTTTATTTTTTACAATGTTGTATAATTTAAATATTATGGAAAAAATAAATCAAATTTTAGAAAATATTTTAAACGCTAATCCAATTCAAAATTATTTATTAGCTTTAATATTTTTTATAATAATTATATTATTAATAAATTTTATAAAAACTACATTATTAAAAAAAATAGAAAATCTTACCGAACACACAGCCAATAAAATAGACGACATTCTAATCCCAACTATTACAAATATTTCAAACTATTTTTATTATTTATTGGCTCTTTATATTTCTACCAAAATTTTAATCTTACCGTCTTCAATAGATAAACTTCTTTCTGGTCTTTTATTTTTCTTTCTAATTTATGAAACTATTATTATTACAAAAAATATTTTTCATCTATGAATGTTAAAAAAAATAGAAAAGAAAAATACAAAATCAGCTGTAACGGTCTATGGGGCAATTGAAAAATTTTTTGGTTTTTTTCTCTGAGTAATGGCTATTTTTTTTCTTCTCTCTCATTATGGTGTTAATATAAATGCACTAGTTACAGGGTTTGGGATAGGAGGTATCGCAATCGCTTTTGCTTTTAAATCTATTCTTCAAGATATTTTTGCATATTTTTCAATAGTTTTAGATCAACCAATAAAAGAAGGAGATTATATTAAAACAGGAGAACTCAAAGGAACAGTTAAAAGTATTGGTATAAAAAGCACAAGACTAAAAGCTGTGGAAGGTAAAGAAATAATCATTCCAAATGACAAAATAACCTCTGGAAAATTAGAAAACTATGGAGACGCCACATACAGAAGAGTTTCTGTTACTATAGGAGTAGCTTACGATACACCAATACCAAAACTCAAAAAAATCAAAACAAAATTAAAAAATATTGTAGAATCGTTTGAAAAAACCAAATTCATGAGATGTCATTTAAAAACTTTAGCAGATTCTGCCTTAGAATTCGAGCTTATTTATAATATCACCAATAGAAACTATATAACATATATGGATACAAATGAGTCAATTAACTTACAAATATTACAATATTTTAAAAGAGCTAAAATTGAAATACCATACCCTACACAAACTATTTATACGAGAAAATAATTTTGTTTTTTAAAATAATATAAAAAGGGTGTAAAATGGCAAAGCCATTTTATACCCTTTTTTTACACCAAGATACCAAATTCCCTATTATACAAAAAACTTTGGAGCTGGAAATTCTTTTGCTAGTTTTTTGATTTCTTTTCTTAATTTTTTAATTTCTGAGTTTTTAGCAATTTCTTTTTTAAATTCTGCCAAAAATTCTTCTTTAGCTTTTTTACCTTTTGGTAATTCCATATTTTCAAAAGTTTTAAAAGTTTGAGAAATAACTTTAGCAATTTTTTTCATTTCTTTTGCTTTCATCCCTCGAGTAGTAATAGACGGAGTCCCTAAACGAATTCCAGATGGAAAAAAAGGAGTTGCAGGTTCTGCTGGAATTGTATTTTTATTAACTGTTAAACCAACTGTATCTAAAGCAATTTCTGCCAATGCCCCCTTTCCCTTTCCTGTCTTTACTAACATCAAGTGGTTTTCTGTTCCACCACCAACAAGTTCAATACCCTCTTTAATCAAAGCTTTTGCTAAAATATCTGCATTCTTAACAATTTGTTTGGCGTATCTTTTAAAAGCAGGTTTTGAAGCTTCTTCAAAAGCTACTGCCATAGCGGCAATTGTATGGTTATGAGGCCCCCCTTGAGAACCTGGCATAATTGATTTATCAATTTTTAAAGTCAAATCTGGATCTTTTTTCAATCCTTTTTTTGTCACCATAATCATCCCTGCTCTCGGACCACGCAAAGTTTTGTGAGTTGTTGTAGTAATAATATCTACATACGACACAGGGGAAACATGAGCCCCACCAGCAACCAGCCCAGCCACATGTGCAATGTCTGCTACTAAATATGCTCCAACCTCGTCTGCGATTTTTGCAAACTTTTTAAAAGGAAATTCTTTAGTATAGGCAGTTGCCCCTACTCAAATTAACTTTGGTTTTTCTTTTTTAGCAAGAGCCATTGCTTCTTTAAAATCAATCTCTCCATTTTTCTTCACATGGTATTGTACAGTATTAAAAAATTTTGCAGTTGCAGAAAATTTCCAACCATGAGTTAAATGTCCCCCATCAAAAAGATGTTGCCCCATCACTGTATCACCTGCTTTGCAGGTTGCGATATAAACTGCAAAATTTGCTGGAGAACCAGAATAAGGTTGCACATTCGCATAAGGCACCCCAAAAAGCTTTTTAGCTCTCTCTTGTGCTAAAGTTTCAATTTTATCTATAACTTCATTTCCTCCATAATATCGAGCCCCTGGAAAACCTTCAGAATATTTATTAGTTAAAACTGAACCCATAGCTTCCAAAACAGGTAAAGAAACTATATTTTCAGATGGAATAAGTTCTAAACCTTCTTTTTGTCTTTTTTCTTCTTCTTTAATTAAATTATATAATTCTTGGTCTTGTTTTTTTATATTGTTATACAT
>JALUMP010000021.1 GCA_027039745.1 Candidatus Parcubacteria bacterium | reverse complement strand
TATTATAAAAATAATTGCAAATTTTAAAGACGGTATTAATTCAAAAGGTGATTTTTCTTTTAGTTTAATGTTAACTTTTTTTACGTTACCTCTATCTTGTAAAAAATAAAAAATAAATAGAACAAAAGCTAAAAAAGCCATAGATACAGGGATTACAATAAATTCAAAATTAAAAACTTTCCCTGCAAACAAAATCAATATTGTATCGCGTAACATCATCACCCCGGTAGCTAACAAAACTGCTGGGACAAAATACTTCCCTTCACCCTCCTCTTTTATTTTTTGAGATAATTTTACAACAACTGCTGTGGATGATATCAAAGAACCCAAAAAAGATGTTAAATAAACTCCTTTAATTTTTCCATTTTTAAAAAATTTATCTAAAAAATATCCTACAAACCCTATCCCTGTTACAATAACCACTAAAAGCCACACTTCATAAGGAACGATAATGCCTCAAGGATCAACTGCATGTTTTGGTAAAATTGGTAAAACAATTAAACTAATAATTAACATTTGCAATGTTCCGCTTCATTCTTTTAAATTTACTTTTTTTGCAAAATTGTGCATTCCATCTTTATAAGCGTCAGATAGTGCAACCATAAAAGCCACAGTTATCCCTATAAGAAATTGTTCGTAACCAATTAAAACTCCTGATAAAAAAACTAGAAGTGTAGATATTTCAGAAGTTAACCCAATTTTATTTTCTCTTACACCGTGATAATACACAATCAAAATTAATACTCCTAAAATAACAAAGAATAAAATTGGTAAAAATGAAAATTTTGGAAATAAAGTAGATAAAACTCCGAATAAAGAAACCAAGGCTGTAGTTCTCAATCCTCTAAATCCTAATTCACCTTTTTGTTGTAGCTCAAATTCCCTTCTTAGACCAACAAATGCCCCTAATAAAACAGCAATGATTAATTTAAAAACAGGATTAGATAAATCCATAAAAATATTTATTTCATTCATAACAATATGATAACATTTTTAAAATAAAAAAAATAGTTCAAAACTATTTTTTTTATTAATTGTCATAACATTTAGAATAATGATATTCTTCTTGTCCATCTAAAACACCATTATTACATGTTCTGATTTCTTTATAAAAACCACAATCGTGTTCAGAATCGCCATATTCTTTAGAATACAAAGCCTGTGGTTTACCATGAGGTATAACTATATCATCTATAGCACAATCTTTTGGTACAGTCTCAGAACAATTTCAATATTTATAAACTCTTAAGTCACCCCCTTGCATAGAAGCATTGCTACACATAATTCTTCTAGCATACTTGGAACAACTATCACCAAATTTAACCTGTTCTTTAGAATAGAACACATGACCTTGATTATTAGCTAAAATATGACCGTCACTTACCTCACAGGAATTATCATAAGATATATTGCATTTTTTATAAATAAAATTATTATCTCCAGACAAAACAGTATCCTTACAAAATCTCTTCATTGCATACCGTTCGCAGGTTTGTCCAAAAGGAACAGTATTTTTTGAATATAATTTTATACCCTCTCCATTTTTTATAATCGAACCATCGGGTAGCTGACAATCAACATCTGGCCTACAGGTTGTAAATTTGAATTCTTTATTTCCTAAGAAATATCCATCTTTACAGACTCTTTCTTTTGCAAAATTTTCACAATTTTCATAGGGAGTCACGAGTTTTCTCGAATAAAGTTTTATACTTTTTCCACTTTCAACAACCTTATCTCCTATATAACAGTTATTTTCAATATATTTTGTCTTTCCAGCACTATCGCTATCATTTTTATCACTAATTTTATCAAATAAACTGTTAAAATCATCACTCTTTGTCTTAGATTCTTTTTTTACTCCTGGAGCTACATCTTTATTGATAAGAATTTTTGTGTAATAAGTATAATAAGCTGCCAAACCTACAGCAATAATTCCAAAAAATATTAAAACAATTTTTACAACTAACGCAGTTTTATTTTTTTTCTCTTCAAAATTTTCATCATCTTTCTTATTTTGATATGAACTAAACATATTTTTATTATACCAAAATTCCAAGAAAAACAAAAAAAGAAACCCTTAGATTTCTTCTTGCTTAATATCTACAACTTTAACATGTAATGGTTTTTCTTCTTCTGAAGCATCATCACAGAAATTAATATTAACTTTTTGTTCAAAAGCTTCTCCTGATTTTGTATGTTCGTTTGGTTGTAATGGTAATAGGAATGACGAACCGTTGTCTTCTGGAGTTCCTTGGTTTAGTCATGGATTAGCTTTTCCTGCAGCTTTTGGCATAAATACTTTGAATAAATCTAATCAAGAACCTGATTGTTTTTTACATGTTCCACTTGTGGGTGTATCTTTGATATAAATCTTATCTTTTTTTGTTTTTAATAAGATTAATTTATCAAAGTCATCATTTCAATGAATTTTATCTGTTGATCAAGCTAATTTAACATCAATGGGTCCTTGAGTATCACTTCCGTCATCTACTCCTGTATCACACAATCCATCATTGTCTTTATCTATACAATTTGTTGGATCATCATCTACTGGTTTTGTCATATCATCATTACATTCTTTAGCTTTTGGATGATTAATACAATAATTTGGATCTGAATTACATTCTTTTACTGTTGGATGAGTTGAACAATAGTCAGGATTACACTTCTTTGATGTAGGATGTTTACTACAGTATGGATTACATATCTTTGTTCCTTTTACATCTCTTGTATTATCACAGTTACTTGTTTGAGTAAAGTAAACTCCTATACATTTTGTATTTATTGCTGGTGTTCATTTTTTATCTGTACACTTATCACATTCTGGCCCTGTTTTTGTCCCTGTAGCCTCTCGAGTACCTCCACAATTATTTGTTTGAGTGAACCCTGTTCCTTGACACACATCACTTACTGCTGGAGTTCAAGAATTATTTTTTACAGTACAAATAGGCTTACAATTCTTTGTTCCTTGAACTGATTTTGTTTGATTACATCTTGTTTGATTAAATCAAGTACCATTACATACATCACTTACTGCTGGTTTTCATTTTTCTGTACATGAGTTTGAAATATGCCTTGTTTGTTTTACTCTACAAATTTGATTTGTTCTGTATACTTTAGCTGAAGAGTCGTTTCTTAGGGAACGGTCGACTTTTGATGAGTGAGTGTTTGAATCTATGTAGGTGTGGGTTCCGCAGCTTTTCCTACCTTTATTAGTCTTTTTTGCACAAAAAGAATAGCTACCAATACCATACACTTTTCCACCTCAATCTTTACATTCTTCTGGCGATATATTATATCTATAAAAACCACCTCAGGTTTCTCCATAAATACCACTCCACCTACTCTTTTCTTTATTAGATATTTTAACTTTCCTGTAATCAATAACAGTCTTTACCCCAACCCCATCTCTTTCTTCTTTTTTATCACTTATTTTTTTTCATTCACCTCAAACAATATCTGAACAACCGGTAGAAACTTGATCTTTCAGAGTTGTTTTGTTTTTTGTCATGTGAATTTCTGTTACATTGCATGCAAAGTCACCATTAGCGTTAGTATATGCTTCGTATCCCCCAGCAATGGCAGCCACTGCAATAACTAAAACAGCAAAAAGATTTAATTTTTTACTAAAAAATTGTTTTATTTTTTCCATATTTTTTTGTTAATTAGGTTGCGAGTATAAAAAATTATGAGCGATAGCGAATATTTTTTTTAACGAGCAACCGATTGATTTATAATAAATTTATTTTATATAAAAAAACAAAAAAAAGCAAGTTTTTTATACTTAGCTTTTTTAC
>JALUMP010000020.1 GCA_027039745.1 Candidatus Parcubacteria bacterium | reverse complement strand
ATCTGCAGATACAGCAAGATTGCTATCAATAGAAATTGATAAGATTTTAGATTTTGCAGCTGAGAAAGGATATAACCATATTTCAATTGAGAATCTTGATTTCTCAACTAAGGTAGTAAAAAATAAATGAAATTTTAAAAATTTTAGACAAATATCAATATGAAGAATAGAAACAAAAAGGAAAAAAAATGATATATAAATTTATTGATTTATTTGCAGGAATAGGTGGCTTTCATCTTGCCTTCACAAATCTAGGAAATAGATGTGTTTTTGCTTCTGAATTAAATAAATTTGCTAGAGAAACATACAAGATTAATTATTTGATTAAGTCTCCTGATCTTTTCACAAATAATAATTTTAACAAAGATATAACAACTATAGATCCAATAGAAATTCCAGATTTTGATATTTTGTGTGCAGGTTTTCCTTGTCAACCATTTAGCCAAGCAGGCTTAAAAAAAGGGTTCGAAGATGAGAGAGGAAATCTATTTTTTAATATCGCAGAAATAATAAATAAAAAACATCCAAAGGCATTCTTCCTTGAAAATGTAAGAGGATTGTTAAAGCATGATGAAGGGAATACCTTTTCTACAATAAAAAAGATTCTCACAGAAGATCTTGGATATTCTTTATACTACAAAATAGTTAAAGCTTCTGATTTTGGATTACCTCAACATAGACCGAGAATGTTCCTCATAGGTTTTAAAGATGATAATTTAAATGATTTTTCATTTCCAGAACCTATTCCTTTAGAAAAAACAATGAATGACATATGGGAAGGAGAGTGCAGTAGAGATATTGGATTTACAGTTCGTGTAGGAGGCAGAGGGTCATCTATTACAGACAGACGGAACTGGGACAGCTATTTGGTTGATGGAGAAGTTAAACAGCTTATGCCGAGCCAAGCGAAAAAAATGCAAGGCTTCCCTGATCAATTTATTTTTCCAGTTTCAAATAGCCAGGCAATGAAACAACTAGGAAATAGCGTGGCAGTTCCTGCAATTGAAGCTTGTGGTAAAGAAATAATGAAATATTTGCAAAGATTAGAAAACTAAAACTTATATATTTTGACACTTGAAATAATTTATTTTTCACAGATTTTCTATTTGTTTTATAATAGGATACACTACTTAATTTTTTTACGAAAAATTTTATTTAGAATTCAAAACAGGAGAAAAATATGACAACATTTACATATGTCAAAATGGCATTAGGTTTTATGGCAGCAGCTTTTTTTACAGTTGCTTGTAATTTACTTGTTGCAATGGGTGTAGCTTTTTCATCTAAGTTCATAATAGTTGCTACTTTTTATTTTTTAGTGTCTGCATTCTTTGCATTTTCTGTTCTTTTTGTTAACGAAATAGAAAAAAGAAAAAAGAAAAGGTGAAATTTAATAATTTCACAAGATTACAAAAATAATTAATAAAAAGGAGAAGTAATGATAGACTTAGCTCAAAATCCTTACGTAATAGTAGGGACAGCAATTCTAGCTATCACAGCACTATCTTGTAGTATTTATATTTTTATGAAAACTGCTGATCAAGATGAAAAAAATAATGTTTAACCAGCTATATCTGGTTTTAATCTTTTAACAGTCCTTTTTAGGACTGCATCTTATATGCTCACCAAAAATTTTAGTAAAGAAAGTTTTTAAATTCACATTTTGAAAATAATGATAAATTTTTTTCACAATTATGGTATAATTTGATTATTTTCTAAAAATATACAAATAAAGGATTTTAATGTTGGCAAATAATTTTAACTCATCTTTTACAGAAGATTTCGAGAGTTTTCAAGACTCATTAGAAGATTATACAGAACATGAAGAGTTTATTGAGAATGAAGAAGTCAAAACAAATGATAGCAAAAAGAAAGAAAAAAATATTTTAGAAAAAAAGAAAAATTCTTCTAAAAAATAATTTAATTAACCTTGTTTTAATAACTTTCATTGTATAATTATTAAAATAAGGAGATTGAAATGAAATATATATCATTTATATTATTGCTGTTATCTCTTGCAGGATGTGATTCCTCAACAACACCCCCATTTGATTATGAAAAAACATATATGTTAGATTATGTAAAAGATGGAGATACTATTTCTTTTAATGATATAGGAACAATAAGGCTTTCTGCTATTGATACACCAGAAGTTTATTCTGGAAATAGAATGAATCACCAAGCAGATGAATGTAGTAATGGAGATACTAGCATTATTAAAGAGATGGGAGAACAATCATCTAAGTTTGTAAAATCTTTTGTTAAGAAAGGTGAATCTTATATAGTCTTGAGTTATGGGGAAGATATTTATTCTCGTACATTGGGGCAAATATTTTTAAAAAATGGAAAAAGTCTTAATTTAAAAATAGTAGAGGAAGGGTATGCTCTCCCTTATATCTTTTCAGAGGATATTAATTCCACTAAAGTTTTTAATGCTTTAGAACAGGCGAAAAAGAATAAGAGAGGGTTATGGCTTAATTATAAAGACGAAATGGAATGTATAGAAAAGTTAGATCAAAGATAACTAATGAAAGGATATTCTAAACAGCAAGAAAAAGCTTTATTAAAAATAGCAAAAAAAAATAATGGAAACATTTCTGCCTCTTCATATAGAGAAGTTATGAGTAATTTAAAAAATACCGTTAAAAAACAACATGATTTTTCTTTTGAAGTAAAAATAAAACATATTGAAGAAGAAAAAAAATATGAATTTTATATTGTAGGTAAACATCTTTCAACTAATGTATACAACTCTCTCCATTTTAGAGACAAGCTAAGATATAAAACAGCTATAAAAAAAGCTTTTAATGTTGCAAGATTGATATATAAAGATCAATTACCAAAAGTACCCCATAGTTATGTGGAACTTTGTCCTACTCTTTACCTTAAAAGGCATCGTGATGATGATGGAACTTCTGCTACTCTAAAAATAATAAGAGATATGATTGTTAATTTAGGTACAGTTGTAGATGACAGTAGAGAATACATGGTAATGAATATACCGAATGAAATTATTTCAAAAAATTGGAAAATAGTAATGAAAGTTAAGTATTAATTTATCACAAAAAGCATTCAGCACAACGGCTAAAGACCATTGCAATTTCTGCTTAAAATCATTAAAAAAAACCAGATAACCCAACAATTAAAAACGATTGGGTATTTCACAGAAAAAAGTTAATCTCTTTTCTTTGTTATTTGGATTAGCAGAAAGTGTTTTGTTGATTGTTCAATCACCAGATTCTTTAATGAGTTTATCGATTGCTCTTGACAATGAAGTTATTGTGTTTTTTGTTTTTCCCTTTGTTTTTACTAATGATAATGCTTTTTTAGCTGCATATGCATTAGCTCTATTTTTAGAATCAGCAGAAACAAGTTGAAGTCCTTCTGACAATGTTTTTCCGAGTTGTAAATTCATTGATAAACTTTGCCCCATCACTAAGCTTCTTCCAAAGATTACAAAATTACCTTCTTGTAAAATCGGTCGCCCACCGCTATCAAGCTCTAACACATATCTACGATCATCACAAGACCAAGATTTTGGAGATGAGAAATAACAAGCGCCAGGCATATCGTAAAAACCGTTGCGATATCTGTCAAGTACATAGTTAACCGCTTCATTAATCTTTTCATCAATCTTTTTATTCAAATTATAAACTGTAACTGAATCGTCATTTTTTAATCTTATAGCTACTTCATTAACAATTTCACCGAAATATAAAACCTAATCAAACCTGATCATAAGACCAAAAGATTAAGCATTAAGAAGAATCAAGTGATTCCCATTCTCCTATTTCGAAGAGAACTAAGAAAGATATATATAAACTGTCTCACAA
>JALUMP010000019.1 GCA_027039745.1 Candidatus Parcubacteria bacterium | reverse complement strand
CAAAAAATAAAGCTAGTGCCCCTGATAAAAAAATTAACCATGATTTCTTTTCATTTTTAATATTTCATTCAATCTTAGAACATATAGAGAAAGGAGAAGAACTTTCTTTTAGCATAAAACCGATAAAAATAGATACCAAAAAGTTGTCTTTTGTAGACATAGTTTCACTTTTAATACTTTCCCATCATAAAATGTTTTTTAGAAATAAAAATTTAATCAAACTAAACATAGAAAATAAAAAAGATATATATAATGGATATAGTGGAAAAATCGATCATTGTTTTTCAAAAGAGCAAATTCAAAATCTAGTGTCAAGAATAAAAAATGATCTTCAAGAAATAAAACATATGGCTGATAATTTAAAAATAAGTCCATCTACTGAATTCCTTGAGTATATTATTCAAGAAGGCAGACTGTGTATCATGGTAGCTGATCATAATATGTCTAAACAAGCTATTGAAAATGAAGAGGAAAATCTTAAAAACATTAAGCCAGACGACATACTGGCAAAATCAAAAGGATATGGAAGTCAGGAATTATTCTCTCACCTTAAAGAGGTAGAAGAAGAGTCTATAAAGATATATGACACACTTCATTCTGCACTCTTACCTGGTATTTCAAAAAATTCTATTCAATCACTAATTGCACCCACAAGTAATGAAAAATTCAAATGGCAAAATCAAGCTTTGAACATATTGACAACAAATCATAACCCAAAAAATGGACTTTTTTCTGTCATTACTAGTTCAACCGGTTCTGGAAAAACAATTGGTGTTGCTAAAATATGTCTTGGTATACAAGCTCACAATGATGAAAATATAAGATTTACAACTGCACTTGGATTAAGAAATTTAACTCTTCAAACTGGTGATGAATATGGGAAAATCATTAATGAAAATTCAGTATTGACTCAAATAGGTTCTAAAATAGCCAAACAATTGAATTCTGACGGAATTGATGATAATGAAGATATAGGAATACCACCTTCATTCGCTTATTCTAATGGAGAAAATATTATTTCAAAAACCTTTCATTCAACTCTAAAAGGACCAATTTCAAATGACTACATAACATACCCAGCTGTTGTTTCAACTATTGATTATTTAATTACAGGGACTGATTTTAGAACATCTTCTTTTATTTTTTCTCATCTTAGAATAATGAATTCTGACCTTATCCTTGATGAAGTCGATGGTTATAATTTAGAAGATCTAAAAACAATCATCCGGTTATGTTATTTAACAGGTCTCTATGGAAAGAGAATCTACTTATCAACAGCAACTGCCTCACCAGCTATTATTGAAGCTTTGTTTAATGGATATTACAATGGATATAGTGCATATTGTTCAGCTTATAAGAAAGAAAATAAAATTGATACTTTTTTCATCTCAAATTACAAGCAAAAAAACAGTTCAGACTCTATTCAAATGTTTAAAGAAATTTGTGATACAGATAGCTTTAATGATTTTAATTCAACATTTATCAAGTCTATTATTGAAACACAAACTGATATACAACAAAGAAAAGTTGAAATTAGAGATATATCAATTAAAAAAGGTACTTTTTGGTCTAGTATACTTGAATTACACAATAACAATTCTGAAAAACACAATGATTCACATTGTTCTGTTGGCATGATCAGAGTTGCAAAGATATACCAAGGGTTTGAATTACTAAGTCATTTAAGGAAAACAGCACAAGATTATGAAAAAACAAATCCAAATATCAAAATCAATATAGTCTTCTATCATGGAAAAATGTTTCTAGGAACCAGAAGTTATCTTGAAAAAGCTATGGATATAGGATTAAATAGAAAAAAAGATAAAAATGGACAATTTCCAAAGCATATAAATAACATTTTGTTTAAAAAAACTTTAAAAGATGAATCTATTGAACAGGTAATAAATATTTTTATTGTCACCCCAATTGAAGAGGTTGGTCGTGATCATGATTTTGATTGGGCTATTGTTGAACCATCTAGTGTTAGATCTATCATTCAAACTATTGGTCGAGTTAACCGTCATCGATTTATAGATTACTCCAATAAAAAAGCAAATGTTTTTATTATGAAAGAAAATTTCAATCTTCAATCTTTATCTAAGAAAAATGCTTTAGTTTATTCTATGCCAGGATATGAATCACAAGGAAACATTTTTGAAGATCAATTCGGAAACAGAGATTTTAAATCGTTATTTATTTCTAAAAATGGATCAGTTTGTGATTTTAATGCTTTTGAGGTGATGAATCCATCATCTACATTGTCGATCCTAGAAAAAGAAATTATAAATCAAGAACTTTTAAAATACTTGAAAGCTTTTAATATAACTGCTGCAAAAGCAAGTCGTCTTTCTTGTGATTTTAAAAATAAAGAAAAATGTGGTGTTTTTACGGATTTTAGATCGTCTCTCGTTGAAGAAGATACATTTATTTTAGGTGAAGATAAAAACAATGGGCTCCCTACACTGTTTAAATACAATAGTTCCTTTGAAAAAGAAGAAATGAGTGAATTATATGAAAAAAAACATTATGACCATAATTCATATAATTTTAATTTCATTGATCTGAATGAAGAAGAATATATTAACAAAATTAATGAAAAAGTTAATGACCCTGATGAATTATGGAGTGTTAAACAGAGTCAATTAAAAACCAATGAAAAACTCTTATTCAGCCTATACCTTGGTGTTATCAAAATGAAAGATCTCAGAGAGATGATGTGAAGACAAAAAAGGTCTTCTTAATTAGTCATTGCAACCAGTGCAATCAGGATCCTAATATTCTACTGAAGGTAAAACACCATCTAAACTTTTTGCTTCTTGAATACAATATTCAAGAATAGAGAGATTGCTTTTTGTTTTCATTTGTCCACCATCAATGAGATCATCATCAAAATCGGATTGATCAAATTCTTCAAAATCCAGACCATCTTCATTCTCAACGAAATGATTTCTATTTTGAAAAAAGCTATAATCATATCCATCCTCACATCTTTGGATATAAACAATAACATTGTTTTCCAAAAATGCAATTTCATCATTTTCATACAGCTCGTGGAGGAACTGCTCTTTTTTTTCTTCTGTCATCTTTTACACCTTTAAGCTTGATAGTTTTTCAATAAAATGAAGATTTGTTTTTTGAAACATTTCTTCAAGCTTATCAACAGTGTCAATAGAAAGTGGTATATTACCAATTTCAGCCTGTATTTGTCTATGTGAGAACATTTTATTTAAGTCTTTCCCCGTAGCTTCAAAAATAAGACTTTCAAAAGCATCGGCTTTTTTATCAAAGAAAATATCATATTCAATTTTCAAAACTAAAAGATGTATTTTTTGTGAATTACTTAAAGATGTTGCAACATCTCTCATTATTTTTTTAAACCGATTATGTTCAGTATATTCAAGTCGAAGTGCTTCTTCACACCAAGATTGTCTACCGTTTTCTGATAAGGTTAAAATTTTTGTTTTAACAGACCAGGAATGATCATCGTTAACAACAACATTTCCAGAAAATAATCCATCTTCTTTTGAATGAAAGGAAAAACCTTTTAGTTTAACTTTATTCATTGTCATCTCCTTCAATAAATTGCAAAGCAGATACATACTTACCGAAGTTTAGCTTTAACATCAGACATTCGTTGAGTGATAACTCTTCCATTTCTTTTCTTAAACAATTTTGCGTTATATCTGCAGTACGGCTTACCATCGTGATTGGAATCTTTTTCATATTTTTCTCCTTATACCATTTTAAAATTTTGTTCAAAAGAACAGAATGGTAGCTATATTATAAATCTTAATCAATTATATCAGAAGGAGCAGATTGTACATAACTGAAATCTCCCCATAGATAAATAT
>JALUMP010000018.1 GCA_027039745.1 Candidatus Parcubacteria bacterium | reverse complement strand
GGTAAGGACTATAGAGAAATTTCTGATATTTTACAACAACCGATGGGTACAGTAGCTACTAATATTTCTCGTGCTAAAACTAGATTTAAAAAAGAGTTTCGGCAGATAATTGAGAAAAATTAATTTATGACAAATGCGAATTTAGAAAAAACAATATTGAAGCAAATTAAAGAAAAAGGTTTAAAACCAAAACCTAAATCTTTTTTCTTTTTTCGCAATTTAGCTTTTTGGTTTTTGACAGGATTGTTTATTTTTGTTGGAGGTTTCGTATTTTCTATTTTGTTATATAGAATGTCTGACAATATTTCTATTTTAGAATATGTAATTGCTGATTTTTTTGGTAACTCTTTTGATATTTTACGTCTTATTCCATATTTTTGATTAGGCATGTTGGCTATTTTTTTAGGTTTATCATTTTTTATTTTTAAACGCACAGATCTTGCTTATAGATATGATACTTCTTCCATTGTATTTTTTATGCTTACAGCCATTATGATTTTTGGAACAGCCATGTTTTATATAGGAATTTCTAGAAAAGCTGATTTATTTACACAAAGATATTTATATTTTTATGATAATTACCAAAAAATCCAAGAAATCAAAAAAAATATTTTTATAAAGAAACTTTCAGAACTTGGTATTACAGAAAATATTTTAAAAGAAAACCCAGAATTAGAAAAATTGGTATATAAAAAATTTGCAAAAAATGTTTTGGGTAAAACTTATCTATATTCTTCAAAAGAAGAATGCCAGAAAAAAGAAATTAAATGTTCATCAAATGATATATTTTTTGAAGACGAAGATGGATGTGGTTGTAGAGAAGTATATATAAAAATTAATCAATAGCGCTGTGTTATAATGGTTGATATGTTAAAGCGTGTTGATTTTGGTATCTTATATACAATGTTGGTGATTTTGGCAGTTGGTGGTGTTATATTTTTTTCAGCAATTTTGTCTAGTTTATACTCAACAGATGAGTTTATGAATTCTTTATTAAAACAATCGGCAGCTATTTTTTTTGGTCTTTTTGGTATGTATTTTGTTTTAAAATCAAAAAAATTAACAGGGACTTTTTTAAAAAAATGATCGTTTTATCTTTTTTTAGGAGCTATTATTATTCAGGCTTTAGTATTTGTTCCATCTTTGGGGGTAGAATATAATGGAGCATTACGATGGGTTAATTTTGGTTTTGTTTCTTTTCAACCATCCGAGGTTTTTAAATATTTTTTTATAATATTTTTTTCTGCTACGTTATTAAATTTTAGTAGGGAAATTGTTAAATTTAAAGGTTTTTTGTTTATTAATAGTATTTTTTTTATTCCCATAACTATTTTATTTGTTGTTATTCATGATTTCGGAACATTACTTACAATCTTAGCAGCTTCTTTTGTGGTTTTATTACAGTCTAGAGTTAAAAAAAAATATTTATTTTCAGTAGTTTTAATAGCTTTTGTTTTTGGTGGTTTTTTGTCTTATGCTTTTGTGCCTTATGTTCAGGAAAGAATTGATATTTATCATGATTTATTAATAAATAAAAAAACACCAAAAACATATCACAATAGACAAATGATTTATACTATTGGTTCAGGTCGGTTGTCTGGTAGAGGGTGGGGGGCTTCTATGCAAAAATATTCAGGGCTTGTTCCAGAAGCGAAAACAGATAGTATTTTTCCTATTTTTGCAGAAGAATGAGGTTTTTTTGGGTCATCTTTTTTGATAATACTTTTTACTATTTTTTCATTTTTTATTTTAAGACGTGCAAAAAAAATAAAAAATAAATTTGAAAAAATGATAGTCTCTGGTATTGGAATTTTAATTATTTTTCCCGCTTTTTATAATATAGGTGTTGCAATGGGTGTATTGCCATTTTCTGGTATGCCCATGACATTTATTTCAAAAGGGGGAACCTCTTTATTGTTGGCAATTATTATGACTGGTGTTTTATTAAGGGTAGCAAAAAAAAGATAAAATTTGCATTAAAAAAAAATATTGTTATATTAAGTTTTATGAAATTAGTTATTGTAGAGTCTCCAGCTAAAGCAAAAACCATTGAAAAATATTTAGGAGGAGATTATAAAGTATTATCATCCGTTGGTCATATCCGTGATATTCCAAAATCAGCTTCAAAAAAAGCAAATGCTATAGATATAGAAGCGGGCTTTGTTCCTAATTATTATATTTTAGAAAATAAACAAAACGTTGTGGCTAAGCTTAGAGATGCTGCTAAAAAGGCAGACGAAGTTTTACTCGCAGCCGATCCAGACCGTGAAGGAGAGGCTATAGCATGACATGTCAAAGAAGCTTTAAAGTTGAAAAAAGGTCAATACAGTAGAATCACTTTTAATGAAATTACAAAAGATGCTGTTTTAGACGCTTTAAAACACAAACACGATATAGATATGAACTTAAAAGTTGCTCAAGAGGCAAGACGTGTTTTGGATAGGCTTTTTGGTTATGGTCTTTCTGGACTTGTTTGAACAAAGCTCTGGTATGGTCTTTCTGCAGGAAGAGTTCAGTCTCCAGCACTTAGAATTTTGGCCGAAAGAGAAAGAGAAATAATGGCATTTATACCAGAAACATATTGACGAATTCAAGCTGAAACAAAAAACGAAGCAGGAAGGATTATAAATATTAAATATCCTGGTGATATTTTTGATGAAAAAGAAAAAGATAAAGTAGAAGAGGTTTGTGGCAATAACAAAGATTTTGTTGTTCAAAAAATTAAAGAGTCAGAGTTTTCTAAAAAACCAAATGCGCCTTTTACAACATCTACCCTACAACAAACAGCCAATTCATATTTAGGTTTTTCTCCATCGCGAACAATGAGAGCAGCACAAAAGTTATATGAAAAAGGTTTCATTACTTATATGAGAACAGACTCAAATTCTTTATCTAAGAAAGCTATTTCGGATATATCATTTTTTATAAAAGAAGAGATTGGGGATAAATATTTAGAAAATAGAGTTTTTAAGTCAAAGTCTAAAAATGCTCAAGAGGCTCATGAGGCTGTAAGACCAACAGACCCAACTAAAGCTATTTTGGGGGCAACAGATGACCAAAAAAGACTTTACTCTTTAATATGAAAAAGAACAGTGTCTTCTCAAATGGCTGCAGCAAAAACTTTGCGCACAAAAGTGTTGGTTTCTAATTCAGATAAAATTAAAGATTTTACCTTAAATGGTTCAAGACTTATTTTCGATGGATGGTTCAAAATTTTTCCAGAAGCAAGAGGAGACGACCAGTTATTGCCAGAAATAAAAGAAGGTGAAAAATTAAGGCTTCTACAATTAAACACAGAAGAAAAACAAACAACTCCTCCAAACAGATATTCAGAGGCGGGGCTTGTAAAAGAGCTAGAGTCTAGAGGTATCGGGCGACCTTCTACATATGCGTCTACTATTAAAACACTAAAAGATAGAAGGTATGCAGATAGTGAGGGCAGAACATTGATTCCTACAGATATTGGTATGACCGTGTCTGGTTTTTTAGAAGAGCATTTTAAAAATTATATTTCAGATGAATTTACTTCAAATATGGAAGATGAGCTTGATTTACTTGCAGAAGGTAAAGATGACTATGTGAAACTCTTGTCTAATTTTTATGAGAAATTTACAGAAGCAGTAAAATCAAAAAAGGATGTAGAAAAAATCACAAACATAGGAGAGGTAGAAGGCTTTGTTTGTCCTGATTGTGGTAAAGATATGGTGTGAAAACTTTCTCGTGGTGGTAAGTTTATGTCTTGTTCTAATTTTCCAGAGTGCACAGGAGCAAGGACAGAAGAGGGAAAAGTTTTAGAAGGCCCAAAAGAAATAGGAAAGCCTTGCCCAAAGTGTGCAGATGATCCAAAAATAAAAGAAGACGAAAAAGGAAAACTTGTTTTAAGAGAGGGAAGATTTGGAAAGTTTATTTCTTGTTCTAGATATCCAAAATGTAAGTATATTGAAGAGTCAGAAGAAGAGCAAAAAGAAAATTCTACAGGTGTAAAATGCACCGAGTGTAAAGATGGAGAGTTAATAAAAAGAAGAGGACGTTTTGGTGAGTTTTACTCATGTAGTAATTATCCAGATTGTAAAACTGCAATCAAGGCTCGTCCAACAGGCAAGCTTTGCCCAATTTGTAACAAACTCATGATGGAAGGGACAAAAACCATTCCTGAAAGATGTTCTATAAAAACATGCAAAATGCACAGACCAGACAAGCTTTCAGATAAAGATAAGAAAAAATATGGAGTTGTAGATAAAAAATAAGTAAGAAGCAAGGCTTCTTACTTGTGTTTGTTTTGTAATAGTAAAGATGGATTTTGGCTTCACCAAAATCCATCTTTTTATTAATCCACAGAAAATTGTGACTAATTTGGGGATAAAATGTTGAGTATAGTATCGAAAAATAGGAAAGTATCGTATTTTTGAGGTAGTGTATAAAAACATATATAATACTTGTGTAAAACTGCCTTTTTTAGTCTTGTTTTTATTTAATTTTCATATATAATACGCGAGATTCGAAAAAGATTGAGTTTTGAGAGAAATCACGCGTTTTAAATCAAATTTTATGCTTACAAATTTCCAAATGTGAAGTTTGTGGCTTTTTCTTTTAAAACAATTAATAATTTAACATTTCAAGGCATTTTTTATGAAAACTGTAGGACAAAGAGATAGAAAAGTTTTTGAACGGTATCGGGAATCTATGATGGCTTTACCTAATTTGATGCAACATCAGTTAGATTCTTATGATCGTTTTTTAGATAAAACTTTAAAAAAGGTGTTTGAAGAATTTGGAACAATATCAGATTATTCTGGAAAGAAATTTGATATTGTTTTTAAATCATTCAAAGTAGAAAAATCAGATTTAGATGAATTTTCTGCTAGAAATTTAAAAACGACACTGAAAGATACAATAAAGGTTACATACGATCTTATCAACAAACAAACAGGAGATAAGCAAACGCAAGAAGTTTTTATGTTTGATATTCCAGTTATGACAAGTCACGGCACTTTTGTTATAAATGGAGTAGAAAGAGTAATCGTGCCACAACTTGCACGTTCTTTTGGAATATTTTTTACTTTAACAAATTCAAAAAAAGAAGAAAGATTCGGAGCAAAAATAATTCCAGCAAGAGGGGCATGGATGGAAATTGAGTCAGAACCAAAAGATTTAATCTCTGTTAAGATAGATAGAAAAAGAAAATTACCGATTACCTCATTATTGAGAGTGATTGCAAAACATGATAACGACGAAAAGATTTTAAAACTATTTTCTGATAAAGCTCAAGAATATATTAAAAATACTTTGAAAAAAGATTCTGCGTTAAGTTTAGAAGAATCTTACATTGAGGTATATAAGAGATTAAGAGATGGAGAAATGGTAGCTTCTGATTATGCACGTGATCATATAGATTCTATTTTTTCAAAAGAAAGATATGATTTATCAGAAATTGGTAGATTGAGATTTAATTCAAGATTTTCTAAGAAAGAGATTAAAAAGTATGGAAAAAAAGAGCAAGTAATGTCTTTGGAAGATTTAGTAATTATTATAGAAAACATAGTTCTTTTAAATGATACAGATGGTGCAAAACCAGATGATATTGATCATTTAGGGTCAAGAAGGATAAGATTTTTCAATGAACAAATCGAAGCTAGAATTAGACTTGGTTTAATTCAGATGAGAAGAAATATTCAAGACAAAATGTCTATTGCAGATCCCAAATCTGTTGACTTAGGATATTTTATCAATACTCGACCAATACAAGCAAAAATTTCAGAATTTTTCAATACCAATCCATTATCAAACTTTATAGATCAAGACAATATTCTGTTTGAGCTTGAGTCTGCGAGAACTGTCTCTGCATTAGGTCCGGGTGGGCTTGTTAGAGAAAGGGCTGGTTTTGAAGTTCGTGATGTGCATCCTTCTCATTATGGGAGATTATGTCCTATTCATACTCCAGAGGGTCAAAATATTGGTTTAATCTTGAGACTTTCTGTTTTTTCACGAGTAAATAAATATGGAATCATAGAAACTCCATACGCTGTAGTCAAAAAAGGAAAAGTCACTAAAGAAATAAAATATTTGGGGGCTTACGAAGAAGAAGATAAAATAATTGCTCATTCTGGAACAAAATTAGATAAAAATAATAAAATAATTGGTTCTAAAATAGAAGCTAGGGTTAATGGTGAACCTCACATGGTTAGTGTTGATAAAGTTGATTATATAGATGTTTCCCATCATCAACTATTTTCTGCCGCAACAGCTTTGATTCCTTTTGCAAATCACGATGAATCAAACAGGGCATTAATGGGTACGAACATGCAGAAGCAAGCAGTCGCATCTATTATTCCAGATGCTCCATTAGTTGCAACAGGTATAGAAAAAGATGTTGTGAGACATACAGGTAGATTACTTTATGCTAAAGAAGATGGAGAAGTGGTCTATGTCGATGGAAAGAAAATTGAAATTAAAGAAGGGGCAAGAAAAAAAAGAGTTTACAACTTAATTAATTTCAATAGAACAAACTCTCCTACCGTTTTTCACCAAAGGCCAATTGTTTCAAATGGTCAAAAAGTAAAAAAAGGAGATTTACTAGCTGATACTACTTCATCAGATAATGGTCAAATTGCTGTTGGACAAAATATTTTAGTTGCTTTTATGTCATTTTATGGGGCAAATTATGAGGATGCTATTATTGTATCCGAAAGATTAGCTAAGCAACATAGATTTACTAATATCTATATTAAAGAATATCATGTAGATGTTAGAGAAACAAAGTTAGGACCAGAACAAACAACTCATGATATTCCAAATGTTTCCGAAGAAAAATTAAAAAATCTTGATGAAGAAGGTATTATACGAGTAGGAGCAGAAGTAGAAAAAGGAGATATTTTAGTTGGTAAAGTGTCACCAAAAGGAGAAATTCAACTTTCACCAGAAGAAAGATTATTGAGATCAATTTTTGGAGAAAAAGCTAAAGATGTAAAAGATACATCTTTAAGAATGTCTGCTGGAGAGAAAGGAAGAGTGGTTGGTATTCAAATCTTTGATAGAGAAAAAGGAGAAATAAATGAAACCGGAGTTATAAAAAAGATATATATTCAAGTTGCAGAATTAAGAAATATCAAAGTTGGAGACAAGCTTTCTGGACGACACGGGAACAAGGGGGTAGTTTCAATGGTTTTACCAGAGGAAGATATGCCATATACAGAAGACGGAAGACAAGTTGATATTATATTATCTCCATTAGGGGTTCCATCTCGTATGAATTTAGGGCAAATTTTAGAAGTTCATATGGGTCTTGCTGCAAACGAACTCGGTTATCAAGCAATATGTCCTTCTTTTGTCGGTCCAACTAATGAGGAGATTTCTGGTGAATTAAAAAAAGCAGGTTTCCCAGAAAATGGAATGTTAAAATTAATTGATGGAAAAACAGGTGAATATTTTGATAGAGATATTACAGTAGGATATATGTATATCTTGAAACTTCACCATATTGTTGAAGAAAAATTCCATGTTCGGTCTGTTGGTCCTTATTCTTTAATCAATCAACAACCACTTGGCGGAAAATCACAAGGTGGTGGTCAAAGATTTGGAGAGATGGAAGTTTGGGCTCTATTGGGACATGGAGCGGCATATACATTGCGAGAAGTATTAACTGTTAAGTCAGATGATATATTAGGTAGGTCTGCGATGTATGATTCTATTATTAAGGGGAAAAACTTTATTTTACCAAACACACCAGAATCATTTTCTGTGATGATAAGTATTCTTAGGGGGCTATCATTAGATGTATTCTTTGGAACAAATAAAGATAACGAAAATAAATAATTAAAATCATTATGAAAGAACTACAAATAGAAAAATTTGACTGGTTAGGAATTCGTCTTGCTAGTCCAGAAAAAATCTTAGAATGGTCTTCTGGTGAAGTAGAAAAGGCAGAAACCATTAATTATAGAACTCAAAGATCTGAAAGGGGGGGGTTATTTGATGAAAAAATATTTGGTCCAACAAAAGATTATGAGTGTTATTGTGGAAAATACAAAGGAATTAGATACAAAGGTATTACGTGTGAAAAATGTGGTGTAGAACTTATAAAATCTGTTTCAAGAAGAAGAAGAATGGGTCATATTGAGCTTGCAACACCTATTGCTCATATTTGATATTTAAGATCTGTTCCGTCAAGGATGTCTTTGATTTTAGACATTGCTCCAACCGATTTAGAAAGAGTGGTTTACTATACAGGATATTTAGTAACAACAGTAGATGAGAAAAAGAAGAAAGAGATATTAGAAGCTATTGAAAATGAATATAAACAAAAAGTAAAATCTGTTGAAGATGAAGAAGTAATAGATAAACTAAAAACAATTTTTAAAGAGGTAAAAAATAATCTTAACTCGATTGTTGTAGGAGTTGTTTTGGATGAGTTACAACATCAAGAGTTTAGCGTAAAATTTAAAGACTTATACACAACAGAAATTGGAGCGGAAGCTATTTATAAAATGATGTTGGCTGTTGATTTAAAAAAGCTTCAAAAAACAATTGAAAAAGATCTCGAAAATGCTCCAGCAGTGAAACAAGATAGATTAAGAAAAAGGTTAGCCCTTGTCAAAGCTATAAGTCAGGCAAAAGAAAGACCAGAGTGAATGTTTTTTAAAAGGATTCCTGTCATACCTCCAGCTTTACGACCAATTGTTGCTTTAGGGGGAGGGCGTTTTGCTTCATCAGATGAAAATGATTTGTATAGAAGAGTTATTAACCGAAATAATCGTTTGAAAAAGTTAATGGATATTGATGCACCAGATGTTATTCTGAGAAACGAGAAAAGAATTTTGCAAGAGGCTGTTGATTCTTTGATTGATAATTCAATGAGACGTTCAACAGCATCTGCTGTTATGTCTGCTGCTCAAAAACGACCTTTAAAATCTTTAACAGACAAGATAAAAGGGAAACAAGGCGTATTTAGGCAAAATTTACTTGGGAAACGTGTAGATTATTCAGGACGTTCTGTTATTGTTGTTGGTCCTGAACTTAAAATTGATGAGGTCGGTGTTCCAAAATCAATGGTGATGGAATTATTTCGACCATTTGTTATTTCTAAATTAATTCGTTCAGAAATTGCTCATAATATAAAATCAGCAAATAAATTAATAGATGATTCAGAAGAAGTAGTATGACAATTTTTAGAAGAATCTATTCAAAATAAATATGTTCTTTTAAACCGTGCACCAACTTTACACAAACTTGGTATTTTATCATTCAAACCAGTATTAACAGAAGGGTTGGCAATTAGGCTGCATCCATTAGTGTGTGCAGGTTTTAATGCTGATTTTGATGGAGATACTATGTCTGTTCATCTTCCAATTTCAGTTGAAGCTCAAAAAGAAGCAGAGATGATAATGTCAGCAAGAAGGAATGTTCTTAAACCAGGGAACAATGAACTTATTATTAATTCAAAATTAGATATCATTTTAGGGACATATTGAGCAACTAAGATTATTGAAGGAGCAAAAGGTGAAGGTAAAGTTTTTGATTCTCCTAATGATGCTATTAATGCGTGAGACTTTGGAATAATTGATTTTAGAGCCAAAATAAAAATTTTAGGAACTGCAACCAAAAAATATAATCGTTATGAAGCTAAAATCTTTGAATCTTCTGTTGGGAGATTATTATTCAATAGTATTTTACCGGCAGATTATCCTTTTCTAAATAAGATGATGGATAAAAAACATGTTTCTATATTAGAATCTGATTTGATCGCAAGATATGGTATTGAAAATATAGCTAGAATTTTAGATGATATCAAAAATTTTGGTTTCAAATATGCTACAAAGTCAGGGACAACTTGGTCTAGTGACGATTTAGTGGTTCCAGCAAAAAAACCTGAAATTATTGCAAAAACAACAGAAAAAGTTAAGAAAACCTGAAAAGCTTATAACGAAGGATTAATTACAGAAAACGAAAGAAAGAGAAAAAATGTAGAATATTGGTTTACAACAAAAGAGGCTATTGATGAGTTGATAGGAGAAGATATGAAAAAAGATTCTTCTGTCTATGATATGACAGAGTCAGGAGCTCGTGGAACAAAAGGAAACCTTTCTACAATGATTGGTATGAAGGGAATTGTTTCCAACGTTTTAAATGAGGCAATTGAATATCCTGTTAAATCTTCTATCAAAGAAGGTCTGGATTCTATAGAGTACTTTATTACAACTCATGGTTCGAGAAAAGGTTTGGCCGATACTGCATTAAATACTGCAAAAGCTGGATATTTAACAAGAAAGCTTTTTGATGTGGCACAAGATGTGATTATTACTTCTGATGACTGTAAAACTGATAAATCAATAGTTTTAACTTCAAAGGGAGACGGATTTATTTTACCTTTATCAAAAACAGCAAAAGGAAGATATGTTGCTGAAACCATTAAAGATAAAAAAGGAGAGATTTTATTTAGAAAAGGTCATTTCCTTTCAATTTTAGATGCTCAATCTTTAGATGAGCAAGGTATTGAAGAGATAAAAGTAAGGTCTCCTATGACATGTGAATTAGCAGATGGTATTTGTCAAAAATGTTATGGTATGGATATGGGTGGAGATAAAGTTGTAGACCTTGGAGAAACAGTCGGAACAATCGCTGCACAAGCAATCGGTGAACCTGGAACACAGCTAACCATGAGAACATTTCACTCTGCAGGAGCAGCTTCAAGACAGGGAGATATTACTATGGGGTTACCTAGAGTTGAAGAGATTTTTGAAAGAAGAAAACCAAAAGCCCAAGGTGTTACTATCAAGAAATCTGGAGAAGTCTTTAAAATAGATACAGAAGGAAAAAAGACAAAAGTAACCGTTCTTTTAGACGAGGGAACAAAGAAGGAACAAGTTTACACTATTCCGTTTCAAAGAACTCTTAATATAGAAGAAGGGCAGAAGGTTCAAGCTGGACAATTGATTACAGATGGACATGCTAATCTTGAGGAGATGTTAAAATTTGCAGGAAGAGAAAAAACTCAGGAATATATTATTTCTGAAACTGTAAAAATTTATGAGCTTCAAGGGTCTTCTGTGGCCAGAAAGCATATTGAGGTAATTATTAGACAAATGTTTTCAAGAAGTAAAATTATTGATCCTGGAGATTCTAAATTTATCACAGAAGATATTGTAGAAAATGCAGAATTAGAAAGCGTAAATAAAGAATTAATTAAAGAAGGGAAAAAACCAGTAGAAGCAAGGCTACTTGTATTTGGGATATCAAATGTTTCATTATCAAGAAAATCTTGATTATCAGCTGCATCTTTCCAACATACCGTTAAAGTTTTAATTAATTCAGCTCTTAGGGGGGTTGTTGACCCACTAAAAGGATTAAAAGAGAAAGTCATTATTGGTGATTTAATTCCTGCTGGAACAAATTATCCTGGTTCTAGAAAATATGAGATGATGGTAGAAACTCAAAAAGAAATCTTGGCAAAAAATGAAGAAAAAGATGAAGACAGTATCGACTAATTCTTCAATATTATAAAAAAGATAAAAAAATACTCAGAGATGAGTATTTTTTTATTAAATAAACTTTTTTATCTTTTTAGTTTATATTTATCTATTATAAAAATATAAATTTTATACTTCATTTATATTTCCAACTCTTACCTCAATATGTTATAATTTTTTTAATGAAAACATCTGCAGTTGTAAAAATTATTTTAATTATATTTTTTGTTATATTTTTTGTTTTTTTGTTTTATTATTTTTATGATCCTAGTGGAACAAAAGATGTAAAAGACAAACAAGAAGATTCTACTTCGAATGCTAGTATATTATCTGCTTTACCTTTTAATAAAATTAAAAATGCTTTTTTTGGGGATAAAACTCCAACTAAGGTAGATGATAGAAAAATTAAAGAATTAGAAAAACAAAAAGAAGATGAGTTGGTTTTTAAGATGCCGACTCTTAGACAATTAACAAACGTTCCCACTGCTGGTTTAATTATTGAACCTCTTTCTAAAACTGAAATTTTTGACATTAATAAAGATTTTGATAAAGACAAGAAACTAAAAGAAGATGAAAAATATTGAGAGATACGATATATTCTTACAAAAAATAATCATGTATATAGAAAATATAATTTTTCTCTAAAACAAGAACGTATTGCTAATGTAACTATTCCAAAAATAAGATCTGTTCATTTTTTTGATAAAGACAATTACATAATAAGATATCTTAATGATAAGAATATTTTAAAAACATATTCTGTTCAATTAACAGACAAAGAACCTACAGAATTACAGAAAAATACTTTAGAAGAAGGACAAAAGTTAGTTTTAAAAGATTTTAGAGGAATCTTTTTTCCAGATAATATTTTGAATTTAACATTAAACAAACAAACAAAACAGGTATTTTATCTAAAAGATAATTATGTTGGTTCTGTTGGATTTATTTCTGATAGTAAAAATTCAGGAGTAAAGCAAGTTTTTAAATCACCATTAAAAGAATGAAATTTCTATTGACCAAATAAAAATAAAATTTTATTTACTACTATGCCAGCATATAATACAGAGACTCTATCGTTTGTATTGGATTTAAAAAATAAAAACTATTTTAGTAAAATTAATTATCCTATAATGGCAGGAAATGCATTACCAGATAGTGATTTTTCAAAAATTCTATATTCTGGTTATAAAAATAAACATTTCAGATTGATTAGTATAGAAGGCAAAGAAAGAAAGACTCATTTATTTGCATTAAGGACATTTACAGACAAATGTGTGTGATCAAGAGATAATATTTATGCATATTGTGCCGAGCCTAGTTATGTAGGAGACTTTCAGCCTGATAATTGATACAAAGGTAAAAAATATTTTTCTGATAAAATTGTTGTTTTAGATACTGATTCTGGAGAAATTATAGAGTTATTTAATCCAAAAGATGACAAAGAAGTATTTGATATAGTTGATATGGCACTTGACCCAGAAGAGAGGTATTTATATTTTAAAGATAAAAAAACAGATTTTTATTGGTCTTTAGATTTGCAACAAGTAGCTGAAGAGAAAGCAAAAGCTATTGAAGATAAACAAAAGTTAGTCGATAATTTATATGGGCAATAATTTTTCTTGACATATTTAATAGAAATGTTTTAATTGAAAGATGGGAAGAAAATACAAAGAGCACAATTTAGTATTTTCTAAAAAAGACAGAAATAAAGCTAAAAGAAAAATCAAAAAAGAAATTGGAATTATTAACGGTAATGAAAATAGGTATCATAAAGTTAATCAAAAAGACGAAGCTTTAATAAAACAAAAAAAAGTTAACACTTTTTTAAATCAATCTGGGTCACTCGTTGTAGAAAAGAAAAATGAAATAAGATTTGATATAAAATCTTTAAGTCAAGAAGAAGCCATTTTATTTTCTTCGGTATTATTAGGAGTAATTACTTATGATTCAAAATACGCTAAACCTTTAATGTGTCACATTCGAGAGCTGGGTTATAGAAGAGATAAACTTTTTGTATTAAATAATAAAATATGTACTTATTCGTTAAAGTTAGATAAAAACGGGCACGATAATTATCCTAACGATATAAATCACGCTTTTCCACATCTTCATTATTATTTTTTTCAAAAAAATGCCAACAATATTTTTAACAAAAAATTTATAAAAGGACATATTTTTTGAAAAGATATACAAAAAAAACCATAAGGTGTTTTTTGTATATTTTCAATTATTTTTTAGCAATTAAAGAAATTTCAATCTTTGCTCCAAGTGGAAGAGCTTGAATTCCAGTAGTTTCACGGGCTGGTTTGTGCCCATTCAAAAAGTTTTCGTATATTTCATTTACTTTTTGAAAATCAGATAAATCCGTCATAAAAATACTTACTTTCATAATATCTGTTTTTTTTAATTTAGCCTCGCCTAAAACAGCTTCAATATTTTTTAAAACTTGTTTTGTTTCTATTTCAATATTTTCATTCTGCAATTTTCCTTCTTTAAGGGCAATTTGTCCAGAAAAATAATATGTTCCATTATTTTCAACTGCTTGTGAATATGGTCCTACTGGTTCTGGTGCATTTTTTGTGTAAATAATTTTCATAGTTTAATAATAGCATAGAGAATACTTAAATTAACCTTTGAAGTGCAACACTTTAGACGGATTTTTTTTCTCAACAAAAACCTGATGTGGTGTTAAGTAGTTTAATCTTTTTCGTGGTCTATGATTTAAAAGATATTCTACTTTTTTGAT
>JALUMP010000017.1 GCA_027039745.1 Candidatus Parcubacteria bacterium | reverse complement strand
AATAAAAGCAATTCTTTTCTTGGCAACCCTCAACTTTCCTTTTGCATATTTTATAGACTCAGCAACTTCACCTTTTTTAGCGAAGTTCTTTTGTAAATTCAAATATAATTTTTCTAAAGTTCTATATTCACTCAATCTTGAATTATTTTCCTGATTAAAAACAATCTCATCAAATAACTCACCTTTATTATTTAAAAAAATAGAATCAAGTTCTTTAATCTGATCAATATCTTTTCAAAAACTCAAACTAACTTCTCTAAAGTCAACTTCTCGGAAGGCAACTTTATCAATATCCTCTAAATAAATACTGAACCCACCAAAGAATTTTACTTTTTCAAAAATTAAGCCATTTAACACTTTTACCCTTTCGTTAAAATTAACCTTATCTAAAAAAACACATTCTCTAAAAATAGCTGTTTTTATTTCTAACGGTTTTTTAAATTTTCAACCAAATTCAAAATATAAATCTTTTACATCTATTCACTTTAATTCTTTATTTTTTATTTTACTTTCTAAAAAGCTAGAGTCTGATATTGGAAAAATATACTTGGCAAAATATCAAGCATTTCTATTTTTATTTTTTTCGCGAATTTCTTCCCAAAACTTTTTAACTTTTTCTTTAGATTTGCTTCAATCTTTTTTATCATCTTTTATTTCATATCAATCGTCTTTTTCGCAATGAAAAATACATTTTTCTTTTTTTTTAAAAACTTCACGATCACAATATTCAAAAGCACATTTTTTAATTTTAGATTTTATAGACATTTTATTTATTATACACCATTCAAGTTGGCAACTAAGCTTTAAAAATTTTAAAATTTTTTTCTTGATAACAATTTCTTAATTAAAAATCAAAAAACTGGATGAAGAGCGAGGAGTTGAGTGAAATTTTTTGGAGCGGTACAAATGTACCGTGAGAAAAAATTTCACGAAATCGACAAAGCAGGTCGCTATTTTTTGGAGTTTTTTTCAAGGAATGCGATTTCATCGCGTATTATGGCCGCCGTCTCAAAATCCAACCTCTCCACCGCCTCCTCCATCTTCCCCCTCTTCTCCTTTATAAATTTCTCTGGTGCTCTATCATATTTTTTCTTCTCTACCTTGAGCATTGCATTCACTGCTTCTTCATGTTTTGACTGCATTTCTTCACGAATGTCATGGATATTTTTCTTTATGGTGGTTGGTGTTATGCCGTGTTTTTTGTTGTAATCTTTTTGTATTTTTCTTCTTCTATTTGTTTCCCCTATGGCTTTTTCCATTGAGTTTGTTATTTTATCTGCATATAAAATCACTTTCCCCTTTTCGTTTCTTGCAGCACGTCCAATAGTTTGGATTAAAGCAGTTTCAGACCTTAGAAAGCCTTCTTTGTCTGCATCTAATATACCGATAAGCTCTACTTCTGGCATGTCTAGGCCTTCTCTTAGGAGGTTTACCCCTACTAAAATATCATATTTCCCTGCTCTAAAGTCTGAAATGATCTCTATTCTTTCCATAGTAACGATGTCAGAATGCAAATATACAGCTTTCATGTTTTTATCTTTCAGAAATTCAGATAAAGTTTCTGCCATTTTTTTGGTTAAAGTTGTGGCAAGTACTCTACCTCCATCAGAAATTGTTTTTTGAGATTCTTCTATAAAATCATACACCTGCCCTTTGTAGCCTTGCTTTGTGTTTTCTAAAATTGGTCGGACTTCAACAACTGGGTCTAAAAGCCCAGTAGGGCGAATGATTTGTTGCACTGTGTTTTTTGAAAATTCTTTTTCGTATTTTCCTGGAGTTGCAGAGACGCATATCATTTGGTTTGTTTTTTCTTCAAACTCATCAAATCTTAAAGGCCTGTTGTCTGCAGCAGAAGGAAGCCTAAAACCATGGTTGATTAAATTTTTCTTTCTTGAGGCATCGGCTGCATACATACCACCTATTTGTGGAATTGTCATATGAGACTCATCTACAAAGGTTAAAAAGTCTCTTTTTTCTCCATTTAAACCTTCTGCAAAATATGCTAAAAGTGAGTCTCCTGGCTCGCCTGCTTTTTTGCCTGAAAAATGTCTTGAGTAATTTTCAATCCCTGAACAATATCCTATTTCTCGTATCATCGCCAAGTCGTAATTTGTCCTTCTTTCTAGTCGTTGATATTCTAAAAACTTATCTTCTTTTTTAAATTTTGAAAGTTGTTTTTTTAGTTCTTTTTTTATTTCTAAAATTGCTTTTTCGTGCCCCTCTTTTGAGGTGATAAAGTGTTTTGCTGGAAACAGAAAGAAAGATTCTATTTCTTCTAAAATTTCTCTTGTAGTTGCGTCAATGATTAAAATTTTTATAATCCTTCTGCCTAAGGTTTCTATTCTATAATAAAAAGATTCTTCGTTTACTGGCATTATTTCGAGAACATTTCCGATAAGCCTAAACTTCCCTGGTTCTAAATCGGCAGTGGTTCTTTCATAAAAAATTTCTAAAAGCTCTTTTATAAAAATAGTTCTTTTGAAAATATCTTTTTTAGAAACCATTTTAAAAACTTTTTTGTATTCTGATGGAGAACCTAAGCCATAAATACAAGAAACAGAAGCTACGATAATAACATCATCACGAGTTAAAAGTGACTGAGTGGAGGCATGGCGGAGCATGTCTATTTCTTTGTTTATTTGTAAATCTTTTTCTATAAAAGTATCTGTAGCTACTACATAGGCTTCTGGTTGATAATAGTCGTAGTAAGAAACAAAATAATGCACTGCATTTTCTGGAAAAAAAGTTTTAAACTCTTGGGCAAGTTGAGCAGCTAAAGTCTTGTTGTGAGCTATTACAAGTGTTGGTTTTCCTATTTTTTTAATAATATTTGCCATGACAAAAGTTTTGCCTGTTCCTGTCGCTCCATGTAGGGTTTGAATGTTGAGGCCTTTTTTTAGTCCAGATGTAATAGATTTAATAGCGCTATCTTGATCACCAGCTGGTTTGTATTTACTTTTTAGTTTAAATTTTTTCACTTTTGGTATTATAACATTTTTGGTGGTTTATTTGGAAAGTTATTGTGCGGATAGTGGTATTGACTAAAAAATATATTATTGTTATATTATAGTTTACAATTATTAATTTTAAGATATAAAAAATATATGGTTGAATTTGAAGGAAGAGCAGCGATGCATAATTCTGTTAAACTATCTGATAGTTTGGAGGTTGGAATGGGTAATTTTTATACTACAAGAATTATAGATGGAGATAGTGCTAAAGAAATTATTTTTTTAGGTCAGGATTTATATGAGGTTTATGGAAAAAATAAAAATTATAAAATCACTGAGGGAAAACAGGAAAATGGAAAAATATTAATTATTGTGAAAAAAAAACAAGCATATCAGACAGATTATCCACAACATCCTGGTTTGTAATATAAAATATATGGAAGGAGAAAGATTTAATGTAAAAGAAAAAATAGGAAAAACTTATGGTGCTTTAGCTTTATCTGAAAGTGGAAAAATAAAAGATGCTGTAATTTTAGATATAGGTCCAGTGACCATTGATGAGGTTAAAAAAAATTATACTGAAAATGAATATGACGTGATTCCTTCAGAAGATAGACTTTTAATTATAAAAAAATAAAAATATATGAAAAAAAAAGCATTTTCACCAACAGTAATACAAATAAATAGAGAGGCTAGTTATGTTGTATATATAAGAGACGAAAAAGGTGTTGTAAATACAAAAAAAACTGGTGCTGAATTAGAAAAACTGCAGAAAAAATATTTTATTGCAAAAACATTTTTATTAACAGAACGAGGAACAGGTTTTGAATTAGTAAAAAAATAAAATATGAAAAGAAAAGAAATAATAAAAAAAGTTGAAGAAAAAATTATTTTTATCGGTGGCCCTGAAAAATATAAAGATTTAAACTTTCATGAGATTATTCTAGCGGGGTTAAAAAGATATTATCCTAAGAACTTTTCTATTTATGAAAATGGAGACAATTTATTAGTTGTTGAAAAGTTAAATAATGAAGAAAATAAAAACTAATTATTAATATTAAACAAAAAAATATGGAATCAATAAATAAT
>JALUMP010000016.1 GCA_027039745.1 Candidatus Parcubacteria bacterium | reverse complement strand
CCATTATTTATTAAGTTTTCTGATATTTCTAAAATAGCACTACCATCTTTTAATGTAAGCTCTGCCCCATTATTTACTGTTAAATTTTTTATTTTAAATACTCTATCTCTCCCAGCTGGTCCTAAAAAGTAAACTTTTCCATCAATAATAGCATCATCATTTTCTGTGGGTATTGTATTATCTACTCAAGTGTTTGGAGAATTTCAATATCCACCTGTGGGAGTTGAGGTTATGGTGGAGGCGTAGGAGAAGAGGGGGGTTGAGAAAAGAATACCCACAAACAAAATAAATAAAATAAATTTATGTTTTATTACTAACATCTAATTTAATAATATCATAAAAAAAATAAGTTTACTTATGTTTTTAATAGGATAAATGTTTATAATTTGTTTACAAAAAAAAATATTTATCTGATAAAATAAAATACCAAAAAAAACAAAAGCCGAGATAGCTCAGAAGGTAGAGCAATGCACTCGTAACGCATAGGTCAGCAGTTCGATTCTGCTTCTCGGCTCAAAAAAAAACAAACGTGATATAATAGTTGTCATGAATAAAACAGTAACAGGTCAAATAAGAACAAGTGGGAGAGGTTTTGGATATTTACGTCTTCCAGAGTTTGAAGATGTAATAGAAATTCAACCATCTAATATGAATACAGCCTTAGATTTTGATACAGTCGAAGTTGAAACAAGAGGTATAAATGAAAATAAAAACATAGATGGAGTTGTTAAAAAAATCATAAAAAGAGATAAAATTACATGAGTTGGGGTTGTTAAAGAAGTATTTAATAGACATACTCATAAAAAAGAGAAAACTTTTTCCCCAGACTCATTTAGGTTTTATCCAGAAACCAAAATAGTAAATTTAGAAAGATTTAGAAAATTAAAAGATAATAAAAAAATTGTTGTGAAATTAGAAAAATGAGATAACCCAAAAGCACCAGCAGAAATAAAAATAACAAAAATATTAGGCAAAATTGGAGAAAATGAAACAGAAATGCAAGCTGCTATCTATGACAGAGGTTTAGTTATGGGATTTTCAAAAGAAGTAGAAGACGCGGCAGCCCAATTAAAAGAAAAATCAAAAGAATTAATAGAAAAAGAGATTAATACAAGAAAAGATTTACGAGAATTAAAAGTTTTTACAATTGACCCAGCTGATGCAAAAGATTTTGATGATGCTTTACATGTTAAAAAACTTGATAATGGTAACATCGAAGTTGGTGTTCATATTGCAGATCCGACTTTTTTTGTTAAACCAAATAGTGTTATAGATAAAGAAGCTCAAAAAAGAGCAACTTCCATTTACTTAGTAGACAGGACAATTCCCATGTTACCAGAAGTTTTATCTAATGATTTGTGTTCCCTCAACCCAAATGAAGATAAACTGTCATTTTCTCTTATTTTTGAACTCAATAAAAATGCAGAAGTAATATCTGAGTGATTTGGTGAAACAGTTATTAATTCAAAAAGACGTTTTAATTATATAGAAGCTCAAGAAATTATAGATGCAAAAAATGGAGACCTGCTTGATGAATTAGAACTTTTAATGGGCCTTACAGAAAAATTAGAAAAAAAGAGAATCAAAGATGGTTCAATAGAATTTTCTTCCTATGAACCAAAATTTAAAATGGATGAAGAGAAATTTCCAACAGAAATTTACATAAAACCTCATGTCAGAACAATGGACATGATAGAAGAGTTTGCCCTTTTGGCAAACAAGAGAATATCAATGTTTATATCATTAAATAGCGATGGTTTAGAAACTAAAAATCCTTTTATCTATAGAGTCCATGACAAACCAAAAATGGAAAAAATAACAGAGGTCATAGATTTTTTATCTAAAATGAATATTTATCCAGATACAGACAAGGATGGTAATTTATCTGCTAAAGAAATCAACAAGGTCTTTGAACGTTTTCGCGGAACACCAGAAGAAAACATATTATCTTTATCAATATTACGTTCTATGCAAAAAGCAGTATATTCTCCAGAAATCAGAGGTCATTTTGGATTAGCTTTTAAATATTATACCCACTTTACTTCCCCTATCAGAAGATATCCTGATGATATTGCACATAGATTAGTAAAAAAATATTTAGCTAAACAACCAATCTCAGCAAAAGAAAAGCAAAAAATAGCAATAATGGCTCAACATTCATCTGATATGGAACAAAGAGCAGTGATGGCCGAAAGAGAATCAATCGCCTTTAAATACGCTCAATATTATTCAAAAAGAATTGGAGAAACTTTTGTTGGAATAATCACTGGTGTTGCAAAATTTGGATTTTTTGTAGAAAATGAAAAAACTAAAGCTCAAGGAATGGTTAGTGTTCGAGCTATAGGTAATGATTTCTATCAATACGATGAAGAAAAAAATATTTTAATTGGTAAATCAACTGGTAAAATATTTAAAATTGGTGAAAAAATAAAAACGAAAGTAATCAACGTAAATGTAAATGAAAGAAAAATTGATTTAGAAATTTTACACTAATAAAAAAAGAGATTTAAAATCTCTTTTTTTATTAAAAATTATTTAAAATACTGCCTTCTGTATTCATACAAAACGATTGCAGCAGAAACCGAAACATTCAACGACTCAACTCCATTTTGCATAGGAATAGAAGTTATAAAATCACAGTTTTGTCTTATTTTTTCTGAAACACCCTTTCCTTCTGAACCCAAGACAAAAGCTGTTTTTTTATCAAACTCTTGATTATATATAATATCTTTTTTGTCTTTCCCCATATCTACTGCATATGTTCAAAAACCATCTTTTTTTAATTTTGAAATTGTGTCATTCAGATTTGCTATCTGTATTATTTTTATTTTAAAAATATTGCCAGCGCTTGTTTTAAATACTGTTGCATTGACTGGAGCTTGTTTATGAGAAGCTACAAAAATAGCCGATACTCCAACAGCAGCAGCTGTCCTTATGATTGCTCCAAAATTATGAGTATCTTCAATTTTATCTAAGATTAATACCAAATCTTTTTCTCTTTCTTGCGATTGCATAGCCCAATCTGAAAAAGAATAATACTTAAAACTATCAGTTACCGCTAAAATATTTTGATGATTACCACCATTAGCCATTAAATCTAATTTTTGCTCATCTGTAAATTCTATTTTTATTTTTAACTTTCTGGCTCGCTCCAAAATATTTAAAAATTTTTCTTTAGTTTTTTTTGTAGTTATTATTTTTGAAATACTCTTCGGATTATCACGCAAAGCCTCAACTACAACATTTTTTCCAAAAACCACTGCTTCTTTATTTTTTATTTTCATTTTATTGTCTACAAATTAAAAACGGAGTAGATTGACTACCTTGCCCTAAAGGATTATCAGAAGCTAAAATTTTTCCCAATACCTCTTCTTCTTTATTTCTTGCTCCTAAAATATTTACACCAATATCATTAGCATCTATCACTATAAACTGTAAATCGAGATCCAGTTCTTTTTTAAAGGCTTCTTCCATTTCTCTTACAAAAATATCTGGATTTTTTGGGATTAAAGATGCATATTGATTATATGGAGGTAAAGTAGATGAAGTAGGGCCATCGATACCCCTTGCTCTTTCTCCAACTATTTTATAAAACAAACCCTTCATACCGAAAAGTTTTGTTACTGCAGAAACTGAAGCAGCAAAAAGTATACGCAGCAACCCAACCTCTTTTATTGCAAGTTGCATAGTTTGAGGTGTCCCAAGCCCTATACCTGCAGGAGTTTTTGATACAAAATGAGATAAGATTTTTGCTATTTTGCCATATTTAATTTCAGAAAATTTAAATGCTCCACCTTCAGAAATTGAAACTACAGATTCTGCAACTAATATTACATCTTTATTCTTTAAAAAATTTCCTGCCTCTTTCTTTAAAATCAAGAAAAGATTATCTCCTTCTTTCACAATATCTGTTTTCACAGGATACCTATTATAAACAACATCATCAAAAGACATCTCTATCTTTTTTCCTTCATTCGCTTTTTTTAGTACTGTCATTATTTAATTATATAAAATTTAACACTAAAGTAAATCAATTTCTTTATTTTATACAAAAGCTCATT
>JALUMP010000015.1 GCA_027039745.1 Candidatus Parcubacteria bacterium | reverse complement strand
AAAACCAGAATCTTACTGATTTTACTGGTTTGTTTTTGAGGCATGGGCGGGAATTGAACCCATAAATAGCGGCCAATGCCAGAATCAGTCAGACCCGGTCTGCAAAACAAAAACCAGAATCTTACTGGTTTGTCTTTGAGGCATGGGCGGGAATTGAACCCGCGAATAGCGGTTTTGCAGACCGTTGCGTTACCACTTCGCCACCATGCCTTATATTAATTGTATTCTCCCGCCCAGGCGGGAATTGGCTAATTTTAAACTTTGACGAATAGCGGTTTTGCAGACCGTTGCGTTACCACTTCGCCACCATGCCATATTTAACTTACGCCACCTAATTTTAACCTTAACACAATTTTAAAGTCCAAGTTTTTTAACAGAACGGTCTGTGACCGTTGCCCTGTTGTTTGACTTGCGCTTTTTCACCGTGCTGTTATCTGTCTTATCGACGACAACCATTATAACACAACCATACAAAATTTTGTATTTCTATTTTTAAGAAAAATTATTTTATATAAAAATAACTTTTATTTATTGTAAAAATTTAACCATAAAAAATCTTTCTTTGTCCACCTCTAAATAATAATTATTGTTTGTCTTCTCTTTCTTCTTAATCTTCATTAATCCAAATCCCTTCATCGATATAGTTATCCAAAAGATTTAATATTTCCTTCCTATCATCTGTAACTTTAATTTTTTCCTTAATAAATTTTTGTAATTCCTTTGGAAATTTATCTGTCTTTTTTTCAATATTTACTATATCCATCTTTTGAGAATATGTCTCTACCTCTTTTTCTTCTGCAATCTTTTTATACTTTTTATCTGCCTTATCAAATTCTCTTTTGCATTCAAGTTCTTCAAAAGCTCCAACGTAAGTATACCGACCACTATTAACTTTATCTTCTATAAAGCTTTTCTCTTCCTCACCCAGACCTTGACACTTTTCTGCTGTTTTAGCTTCTTCCAAAGCACTAGAAAAACTAGGACTAGGTGGAAACTTATTTTTTAAAACATAAGCAAAGGCTACTGCTCTAAACTCTACTGGTAATTTTTTAATTTCTTTTTTGGCTTCTTCATTTTTTTGTATAAACTTGTGATCTGCTAGCGTTGATCCATCAGGATATGTTATTTTATTATCATTCATATAATTTATAATTAATTATTAATAATATAATACCATTTATAATAGATATTATAAAGATTGACAATACAAAAAACCACCTTCCGGTGATTTTTTTATTTGTTAAAATTTTAAATAGATTTTAATATTACTTTATTGTGTAACTTTAAACGAAAGTTGAGAAAAAATCTTTCTTTTGCTCCGTTTATAAAAGTAACGCGTATCTTGTCATGAGCGAATATACTTTATAGACAGCATATTAGTGTCTTTGTAAAAAACAAATCAACCGTTAAATTATATATCAAATGATATATAACAATTTCTTTGAAATAATCCACGACCAGCTTCCGCTAGCCGTGCCTTGTTACGACTTATACCTTGTTATTGAATTTACCGTGGGCCGTGTTAAACACAGACTTAGGGCACTTCCAACTCCCTTGTATTGACGGGCGGTGAGTACAAGACTCGAGAACATATTCACCGCGCCATATCTGATGCGCGATTACTAGTGATTCCAACTTCATGGGGGCGAGTTGCAGCCCCCAATCCGAACTTGGGGTAGGTTTGAAGGATTAGCTCCCCATTACTGGTTGGCAACCCGTTGTCCTACCCATTGTATCATGCGTGCAGCCCAAGGCATCAAGGGCCATGCTGACCTGGCGTCATCCTCACCTTCCTCCCCGCACAGAGTATTTAAATATCAAAGATAAGAATAAATTCTTATTGAAAAATTTAAATACTCAGTGCGAGGCAGTCTTGTTTGATACTTATAACAAACAATGAGGGTTGCGTTCGTTTCCCTACTTAAAGGAACAGCTCAAGCCACGAACTGACGACGGCCATGCAACACCTGTTATAGCACAATATCTTTTTTATTTCTAAAAAAGCATGACTATAATATCTAGCCTTGGTAAGGTTCTTCGTGGAATATCGAATTAAGCCGCGTGATCCACCACTTGTGCGAGTCCCCGTCTATTCCTTTGAGTTTTAGCCTTGCGACCGTACTCCCCAGGCGGCATACTTAACGCGTTAGCTTCGCTTCTAGGGGGGTTGATTCCTCTAAAAGCCAGTATGCAACGTTTAGGCCTAGGACTACAGGGGTATCTAATCCCTTTCGCTACCCTAGGTTTCGTCTCTCAGTGTCAGGAATAGGCCAGTGTGCTGCCTTCGCTTTTGGTATTCCCCATGATATCAACGGATTTCACCCCTACACCATGAGTTCTACACACCTCTCCTATCCTCTAGTTTAACCGTTTCTTTTGCATGTCCCGGGTTAAGCCCGGTGCTTTAACAAAAGACTAATTAAGCCACCTACAGACCCTTTACGCCCAATAATTCCGGATAACGCTAGGGGTCTACGTATTACCGCTGCTGCTGGCACGTAGTTAGCAACCCCTTTTTCTGGAAGTAACGTCAATAAACTTCCTCCTTCCTAAAAGATGTTTACACCCCGAAAGGCTTCATCCATCACGCTGTGTCGCTCCGTCAGACTTTCGTCCATTGCGGAAGATTCTCGACTGCGGCCTCCCGTAGGAGTATGGGCCGTGTCTCAGTCCCATCGGTGGGGGTCAGGCTCTCACCTCCCCTAAGCGTCGTAGCCTTGGTAAGCTTTTACCTTACCAACTAGCTGATACTCCATAGGCCGTTCCTAAAGCGATAAATCTTTCCCCCGAAGGGATATCAGGTATTACCCTATCTTTCGATAGGCTATTCCTGACTTTAGGGTACGTAGTCCTATGTATTACTACCTCGTTCGCCACTGCTAGTAAACTAGCCGTTCGACTTGCATGCCTCATCCACACAGCCAGCGTTCATCCTGAGCTAGGATCAAACTCTTATCTAAAAAATATCTGATATAAAATCCGATACCTCCTTGCTCAATCAGAAATGAAAATAAATTTTCATTCTTATTATTTTGCTTAGAAATAAACGGAGCAAAAGAAAAATTTCCTTTGTCTCCAAAAATACTCTCGTCAAAAGTTACTTACACTATTTCGATTAAATATAAATATTTAATCTTAAATAATATAGTATTACAATTAGTAATATTAATCAGTAGAAATTAATTTTTATAAAAAAAATATGACTCCAAACTTTTTTCGTCTTAAAATTTAGAATCTTTCTTTCAACTAATCTATTTTCAATGAACAAATGCCGGCACATTATATATGAAAATAAAATAAAAGTCAAGCATTTATACTATATATTGATTTAATCCATTTTAGCCTCTAAATTTCAGACAAAAAACATTTTCTTTGCTATAATATTTCTGCCTAATAAGCCACTTTAGCTCAGGAGGTTAGAGCGCAGCCATGGTAAGGCTGAGGTCCCCAGTTCGACTCTGGGAAGTGGCTCAAATAAAAAAACAGCTTTAGCTGTTTTTTGTTTGAGTTAGAATTTTTAATTAAAAATTATCAATTTCGTTATTGATTGGAACTTCCGGTGCTAAAGGTTCTATTTGTTGTGCAATTGGTTTTTTTTCTATCTCTATTTTTTTCCCCTTATCATTAGAATCATCATCCGGATCATTCTTATTTTTATAATAAGCAACTGCCATAATAGCGGCACCAATTATAATAAACAAGAAGACTTTTAAATTAGTATTGACATTAGCTAAATCGTAAAATACCAACTTTAAAATTGTTGCAGCCAACAATGCAAACCCAATATTCTTTTGATCTCTTAAACCAGTCTTTTCACTTCTAAACATCATAAATATTGCAAGAGCCACTCACCAAAGAGTAATAGTAAAAGCTCTAATACCTTGAATATGCGGATCAGAAAAATCAAGACCCAACATATTAAACAAGCCCAACATCTCATGTGTCACCACTGATCACAAAGTAAGATAAAAAGAGAAAGTTATAAAAAATGGAACTTTAGTAATAGCTGTTTCTGATTTAAATATAACATAATGTTTAAAGTTTAAATACAAAATTACTAGTGTAGATATTCCTATCAAACTTTCTGTTGTTGATAAAGGATAAAGACCTTCAGGAGCTGGATAAAACCTATTCAAAATTGTCATAAAGCTACTATAAAAACCAAGCATTGCAATACTACTTGATCATATAAAAAATTTATTTTTAGATTTTCATTCTTTTTCTTTAACTCCAGAATACAAAATAATAGCTGCTGGAATAGTTAAGAAAAGAAATTCTGTTGGTATCGCGTCTAAACCTATAATATCTTCTATTAAAATCCCCACAATAGAAGCTATGGCTAAATAACCAAAAAGCTTTCTCAAACCACCAAATTTTCCTCGAATCTTAACTAATTTAAATGTTGGTGAAGCAATTATAAATGGTATAAGAGTTAAGATAATAAAAATAGAAGTTCCTTTGATTGCCCCAATACCAGAAAAATGAATACTTGATAAATGATTTAAATTATATAAAACTCCAGAAATCCCAAATATGAGAAAAGAAATTTCTCTTTGAATTAATGGTTTTGCTATATATAAACCTAAAAAAACTAAAGATATTAAACTAAATAATAAACCAGCATATTCCTTTCAAATTGGAAGTATATAAATAATAGAGACAACCAATGAAAGCATCCCACTGATATAAAGCGAAAAATGTTTATCGGAATGAGTAATATTTCTTATATAATATCAAGCTCCAAAATATATAAAAGATACTGCTCCAAAAATGACAGATAAAATATTATCTGACAATTGAGGAGAAACAAAACTCCCCATAAATACAACAAACCAAACTAATGGTAAAATATATCCTCCTATCAAAAATGGGTCTGATTGATTTTCAAACTTGCGAGCGTTTATAACCATTGCTGAAATATGAAAAGCTATAACCACTAACGAAAATATCACTAACGCCCCAGTATGTTGAGAAAACTCATCTCCTTTTAAAGCAACTAATGAAAATGTGCCTAAAAACAACCCTACTGAATTTAAAAGCCCTATTCCTTTTAAAAACATTTTATTTGATACCAAAAAGATAGCCAAGCCCAAAATAGCAAAATAAATTAAAAATACAGGTAAACTTAAATTATAATCAAAAGCATTACCACTAGCTAAATAACTATGAAATTCTCCAGCTTTACCAATAAAAAATGGTGTTAAATAACCACCCAATAACCCTAAAGCTAAAATATGTTTTGATTTTCTTGAATATGAATAACCAGCCACTGCAGTAGAAAAAATCAAAGCAACAATCAAAGCTCATAGCTCTGGAATCAAAGCAGAATTAACCCCCTCAAATCTTGAACCAAAAATTAAAGTTAAATACAATATCAAAATTCCTCCTCCTATTACCACATCTGCAAAACCTTTAAGTTTTTTGTCAAAACTATAACCACCAGCTATAAATAATATCCCTAAAACAAATCCGAGCGTTAATCTCCCTCCCTCACTAAGACTTTGTCATAATCCATCATAAAAAAGATATGATATTCCCCCGACCACAAATAAAACTCCAATTATTGGAAACCATTTTTTAATAATATAATCAACCATTGATTTTTCTTGATTATTCTCCATATTTTTTAATATTTAATTAATAACTATTAAATATTAACACACTTCATATAATTTTCTATTTGAAATCAACAAGAAATTTTTCTCTTATTTTTTTGAAGTCTTTTAACTCTGTGTCTATTAGTCCCATTTTAAACAATGTTTCTCCTGTATATCCTGGAGCGAAAGTTTCTTCATAAAAAGGAAATTTTCGATCTGAAATTTTTTCTACCTCCTTTACTATAAGATTTGTGCAATTTTTAAAAAATAAATGATAAAATTCTGGTGTTTCATATAATGAGTTTACTTTTTCGGCAATAAGTAAAAATAGTTTTTGAGCTTTTTGTGCATCAATTTTTATCGGATATACATATACTCTTTCTTTTCTTTTTTCTCTTAAAGAAAGTAAGTCATTTTTAGTAGTTAAGATGTAAATCAATTCATAGTCAAAAAGCAAGCCTCCTTGTAATGAAAAACTTTCTCCAACCTCTCTTCTGCTTTCTATAGACAAAGCAATATCTTTTCCATTGTGCATAGTAAAAATTAAAAAGACATGCCCTATTCCCTCATGTGTAGAAAAATGAGAAACCCCAACCTCTAAACCATCTATATCTGAAAGATTAAAACTAAAATCTCTGAAATTAGTTTCATGACCTTTTTTTGTCCAATCAAAATCCCGTAAATCTTTAACCTCGATATTGTCTTTTTCTATTTTTACATATTGATTTTTTTCTTGTCCGAACTCTCAAATTCTATTATTTGAAGGCTCTTTGAAAAACCACAAGCCAAAACTCCCTAAAATAGCTAACACTACTATTCCTAAAATAAATAATAATAAATATTTTAAAGAAATCTTCATTATCTTAAATACCATAATATCTACATCTTATCATATCTTGTAATTAAAAATCTCATTAAATATTAAAAATTTGATATAATATACACTATATGAAAGTAATATTATTGAAGAATGTCCGTAAGGTAGGACAAAAAGGAGATGTAGTAGAAGTGGCAGAAGGGTATGGAAGAAATTTCTTAATTAAAAATGGTTTGGCAAAAATTGGTGTTGGTGGAGAATTAAAAAAAATAAAACACCAAAAAGAAGTGGCCGATAAGACAAAAGAAAAGAACCAAAAAAAAGAAGAAGAGAAATTTAGAAAAATAAATAAACAGACTTTTTCTATTAGTAAACCAAGCAACGATGTTGGTCATCTCTTTGCCTCAATTAGAAAAAAAGATATCGCTGATTTGTTAAATGTAGAAGAAAAGAGCATAATTTTAACAGAAGATATAAAAGAAGTTGGAGAATATAACCTAAAAATACAATTATCAAACCTAAAAGCAAAAATCACACTTATTGTAAAAGCTTCATAGTTTTTTATTTTACGCATGATACAATAACCCCCATTAATTTTAATTAAATCATTATGTTAAGTACATTATTTTATAATCCAATATATAATCTCGTAGTTTTTTTAGCTGGGCATTTACCAGACTTTGGAATGACAATTATTGTAACCACAATTATTGTAAAACTGATTTTGATGCCTATCCATAGGATACAAGTGAGTAATCAAATTGCTATGCAAAAAGCAAAGCCAGATTTAGATGCTTTAAAAGAAAAACAAAAAGCAAAGGGATTAACCCAACAAGAAAAACAAGCTTTGGGAATGGAGATGATAAGCATCTATCAAAAACATAATATTAAATTCTCCGCTATGTTTTTACCTATTTTTGTGCAAATGCCTTATTTGATTTCTATGTATTTTATCTTTTATAGAGGCGGTCTACCAAAAATTGCAATGGAAAGACTATATTCATTTGTTTCTGCTCCATCTGACATAGCTATGACTTTGTTAGGCACTATTGATCTAAATAGCCCAAACTTAATACTTGCAGTAATAGCTGGAGCTACTCAATTTTTATCTTTACATATAACAATGCCTGAGGTTAAACTATCTGACTTCAAGAAAAAATCAAAAAATATTAAAGAGTCTTTTGGTGAATCTATGAAAGTAAACTTAAAATTTGGACTTCCTATTTTAATTATAATTATGTTAGCTACAAGACTTAATGCAGCAATTGCCCTATATTGGATTACTATCAACTTGATGACAGCAGGCCAAGAATATTTGATAAGAGGTAAAAAGCAAGAATTAAAAGACCTCGCTGTGAAAGCAAAAAAATAAAGAGAAATAATTTAATAAAAAAGATGGATTTTGGCTTTGCCAAAATCCATCTTTTTTCTTGTTTTTAAAAAAAATCCTACTTGACTTTTGGTTTTTCCAAAGCCTCAAACTCCATTTTGCCTTCTTCACTTCCTGTAATTTTTAAAACATCTTTATCTATCTTGCTAAATTCTTTTTGAGATGAGGTAAAATGATTAACAACTGTACCAATAGAGTTACCGAGCTTGTCGTGATAAGTTTTAAAAGATTTAAGATGTTTAGATAAATTCTCTACTTTTTTTACAATCTCTCCTGCTTGTTTTTCAATCTTGATAGACCTCAACCCTTGCATTACTGTTTGTAGGTATGCATGCAAAGTTGTGGGAGAAACAATGATAACCTTTTTGTCACGAAAGGCATATTCTAAAAAGTTTTTAGAATCAACCACTCCTATTTTTGAAATCAATAAATCATAATAAATACCCTCTGACGGAATAAACATAAAAGCAAAATCCATTGTGCCCTCTTTTGGCTTAATATATTTTGAAGTTTCTAGAATCCTTGTTTTTAAATCTGCTTTAAATTTTCTTTCTAATTCAATTTTCTTATCTGGATCATTTTCAGAAACAAGCCTGTTGTAATTTTCTAAAGAAAATTTTGCATCAATTGGCACAATACCATCTGGCATTTTTACAATAGCATCTACAATAGAGCCATCTTTAAAGGAATATTGAAATTCATAATTCTCAGGGGAAAGTATGTTTTCAATAGTTTGTTCCAAAAAATATTCTCCCAAAGCACCTCTTTGTTTTGAGTTTTGTAAAATATCTTGCAGATTTTTAAGTTGTTCTCCAAAACTTGCTACATTACCTGTCTCTCTTTTTACCTCTTCTAAAGATTTAATAACTTTTTGAGATTCTAAAAGCTGGCTTTGTATAGACTTACTCATCATCTCTTGTGATTCTCCTAGTTTTTTATGGAGATTTTCTGACATTTCTCCTTTCAACTTTTCGTTAGAGAGTTTCAAATCTTGATTAGACTTGAGTATCTCTTGAAGCTGATTTTGTAACATCACAAAAGATTGAGTGTCTTTTCCATCTTCCAACTTGGCAGATAGGCTATCTAAATATTTTTTTAAAAAGAAAAAACCAATACCTAAAAAAACTACAAAAATTACTAATAAAATAATAGTTAAAATATTCATAACACTATTTTAACATAAAAGACATTAAACTCCCCCAATGTTTTCAACGGACCCGGTCCGTTGGAAAAGTTTGTAAAGACGAATTTGTTTTTGTTAATTAAAAATTTTCGGTATCCGTCTTTGCGAGGAACGAAGCAATCCAGCTTTTTGTCTTTACAAATAGAATGATGAAATCTAAAAAACCAATTCAGAAAAAGTTAAACTACCTTCTCTTCCTCCTTTCCCTTCTCTTTCTCCTTTCCCTTCTCTTTCTCCTCCTCCTTTGAGAACAAAGCAATCAAGAATAATGATTACAAAAAATTACACACAACTCTGCTATAGCAGAGTTGTGTGTAAATAATTTAATTTTAAAAATCTACATGGATAAATCTAGATTGCCGCGCTTTTTTGCTCTGCTCCAAAAGCTCGCAATGACGTTTTTTTTGATAATGATGTCGTTATTGTCTTTGTGAGGAAATATGATGAAACAACCAGCTTTTTGTCTTTACGAACGAATGTGAAGCAATCCAGACTAAATTACTATATTATATGTTTTTCTGGATTGCTTCGTTCCTCGCAAAGACGATTCAAAACACTTGACAAAGATATATATTATGCTATACTGTTGTTAATTAATAAATTTAAATAATAATATATGGAAAATCTTAAACAAGCAGAAACTATAAACTCCCCTATAAGCCCTAAAGAAATTAAGGGCAATTTCCATAATTCCCTAAACGGTTTACGCGACAAATATACTCATGTAATTGAAAACACAAAGGAGAAATTAAAATCACTAGATAAATCGCCTGCACTTGAAAGTGATGTTATCAGACTTGTCAGAAATAACAATAAAAAACCTATAAGTGACGAACAAATTAAAAACAATTTTTATGATTCCATAAACGATTTACGCGACAAATATACTCGCGTAATTGAAAACGCAGAAAAAGAATTAGAATTACTAGATAGATTTCCTGCACTTGAAAGTGATGTTGTGAAGTTGGTTAGAAATTATAATAGACAATCAGGGGGAAAGAATGAAGCGGCTGTAAATCCAAATAAGGTGATAAAAAAATCTTCTTTTCTAAAAAGAATCTTTAGATTAAATTAATTAAGTACTTTCCTCGTTTTGTTTAAATCAAAAAACACCGAATTCGGTGTTTTTTTCTTTTACCTTTTTAAAAAAGCCCTGAAACTTTAAAAATGGGATGAAATACGAGGCGAGGAGAGAAAAATTTTAGAGCCTTATAAGCATAAGGTGAGAAAATTTTTCTTGAAATCAACGAAGTAGTTCGCCCATTTTTAAAGTTTAAACTATTTTTTAAATTCTAAAAATTGACTGCAGAACGAGGAAGCAAGTGAAATTATTTTGAGCCATACAAGTGTATGGTAAAAAATAATTTACACGTAGCTGACAAAGTTATGCTTCAATTTTTTGGATTTAAACTATTTTTTGATGAAATTTGAATAACCCTTAATCGCCTCCAAAATCTCAGTTGGAATCATCCAAATTGTAGTATTTGACTGATCTGAAGATAAATCATTAATAGCCTGTAGAGTTCTTAAATGCATTGCCCCTGGAGTCTCTCCCAATATACTTGCCGCCTTAGACAAGTTATCTGCTGCTAGTTTATCACCCTCTGCTTTAATAATCACAGCTCTTTTTTCTCTTTCGGCTTCTGCTTCTTTTGAAATTGTTCTTTTTAAGTTTTCTGGAATAATAACATCTTTAAGCTCAAGAGCTTCAACATCTATACCCCATCTATCTGTTTTTCTATCCAACTCTTCTTTTATTTTTTCTGCAATTTCTGCTCTTTTTTGAAGAAGCTCATCTAAACTTTTTTCCCCCACAGAGTTTCTCATTGTTGTTTGTGCCAACTGAGAAATAGCATAATAAAAGTTTTCAACTTCTAAAATAGCTTTGTCAGCTTGTAATACTTTGTAATACACAACAGCATTAATAGCAACTGGAATATTATCACGAGTTATCACTTCTTGATCTGGCACATCAACAGCCTTTGTTCTGATATCTACTTTAGTCATAGATTGTAGAATTGGCACTACAACTCTTCATCCTGGCTCCTTGATACCCGTAAACCTACCAAGAGTAAACATTACTCCTCTTTGATATTGGTTAATCTGTCTAATAAAAACTACAAAAAATACAAATGTCCCGATTAAAATAAAAATTATTGATCCCATGATATTTAAAAATTAAGTTTATAATATTTTAATTATATCAGATTTTTTTGATATACTATAAGAATATGTATAGAATCATTGGGCTATTAAATAATGAAGAACAATACCAAGACACCCCACACAATATTGGTGGGAAAGTTTTGCAAATGATTTATAAAAATAACGAAGACGTTTTTTCAAATTTTTATTTTAGTAAATCAAGAAACTCAAACATAGCTGAAGGTTATTTTGAAGACAATGACATTGAAATTATCTTACCAAAAACCATGATGAATCTTTCCGGTAACTCTCTACCTCGCAATTTGCAACATCCCGGGGATGTTGCAAAAATTATTGTTTTACAAGATGATATAGATATGGAATTTGGGAAAATAAAAATAGTGTTTGGGCGTGGTGATGGTGGGCACAATGGTATTAAAAGTATTATTAAAAAAACAAAAAGTAAAAATTTTATTCGTATTAAAATCGGAGTTTGTCCTCTTTCTTTCTTGGGTAAATGTAAAAAACCAAAAAGAGAATCTTTAAACAAATATTTAGTTAACAAACATCTTTCTACAAAATATTTAAAACAATATCCTAAAATAGCTGAAAAAGTAGAAAAGATTATTTTTGAAATAATTAAAAATGGCAAAGAAAAAGCTATGAATAAATTTAATTAAAAAAACAGAAGCAAGGCTTCTGTTTTTTAAAACTAAAAAATTATTTTTCTGCTAAAACTTTTTCTGCTCCCAAGACTATCATTTTAGCAATATCTTCTTTTGCAGAATCAATGATTTGTTTTTTTTCTTCTACTCCAGAGTTTTTACTAGATTCTAAAATTTTTGAGGCTTGGTTTTTAGCTTTTTCTATAATCTCTGACTCTTGCTCTTTTGCAAAAGTTTTTGTTTTTTGCATATAGTCACTAGCCTCATCTTTTGCTTCTTTCAAAATATTTTTTCTATCTATCTCCACTTCTTCTAACTTTGCTTCAGCTTTTTTGGAATCTTGTAAGCCCTTTTCGATAACTTTTTTTCTTTCGCTTAAAACTTCAGATATCTTAGGAAAAACAAATTTTTTTAAAATTCAAAAAATTAAAATAAAATTAACAAAATTAACCAAAGCTACTTGCCAATCAAATCCAATATTATTTAAAATATCCATAATAAAAAATTATAATATTTTGATTAAAGTAAGAAAAACACAATCAAAGCATAAATTGCAGTTGACTCAGCTAGGGCAACACCAATGATCATTCTTGAGAAAAGCATACCTGCAACTTCAGGGTTTCTTGCCATTCCTTCTAATGCCTTACCAATTAAATACCCTTCTCCAATAGCAGAACCAAACATTGATAATGTTGCAAATCCCTTTGCTAATACTTTTGCTGTTTCTAAATCCATAAATAAATTTTAAATATTATAATAATTATTTTTCTGTCTTGCCTTCTGATACAGATAAGCTGTAATATACAGCCACAAGAGAAGCAAATACTATTCCCTGCAGTATCCCAACAAAACTACTAAACAATGTCCAAATCGCTGGTAATACGTATGCAAAGGCCCCTAAAATGATTATAGACAAAATCTCGCCTGCATAAATATTTCCAAATAACCTAAAAGACAATGAAGCGATTTTAGCAAATTCTCCAATAATATCAAGCAAGCCAACAAAGAAATCTATCAAAGAAATAAATCCCTCGCCTATGCTTTTTTTGAAACCTGCAACTACTTCTTTAAACTTAAAAAAATTACCAAGATAAGACTTAATACCTATTGTTTTTGCTGCAATAATATTAATAATAATTACAGCCGCGGAAGCTACCCCAATAACAGTATTGAAATCTGATGTAGGTGTTCTAAAAATAGCCATATTTTTGTATGTAATACTCGAAAGACCTGGAATAACTGTGATAATATTAGATATCACAAAATAAATTAAAATAGCTGCAATAACAGGAAAAATGTTTTTGGTATGCTTATGGTTGTTTGTTAATTCACTTATAAAATCTATTAATTTTTCATAAACCATCTCAACAGCAACCTGCACACTGGATGGTTTTAAAGAAAATTTTTTTACTACCAAGATACCAAACAAAAAAAATCCAAAACCTATCAAAAAAATAAGCAAAGTAGAATTTGCAATATGAAAACCAAATATTTTAAATATTATTTCTGGCTGTATTGATGTAAGCTCTCTTTCAAATGACAATGGCATATTTATTTTTTATTATTTTCAAAATGTATTTTAGTTTTGTTATATAAAACAAAAGTCATAACCCAAGAAGCAACAAAAGAAATTGGTAATAAATACAAAACTCTTATATCAAATATCTCTCCTATAACAAAAACAGCAACCAATGGAACTGCAAAAATAAAACCAACTTGTACTCCAAGTTTGGTAAAAGTATATTGTTTTTGTGTTTTGACTTGTTTATCTTTCCCCATAAAACGCTCATATTTTAACACAAAGCTCTTACTTGCTCAACTAAAGAAAAACAGCGAGGCCTTGCCTCGCTGTTTTTTAGTTTTGATTATTAACAAATTACAAATTAATTAATATTATTTTTGTTTTAGTAACCAGCTTCGTCTTCTTTGTCTTTAAGTTTAGCTAAGATAGTTCTTGTAGAATCTAAAGCAAATACTTTAACTAAAAGAAAGATTACTAATAATACTAATGCTATCAAGCTTAAGTATCCGATTAAAGTGTTTGGAAAGAAAGCTGAATGTGCGCCAAAAATATATGCTGATTGTCCACCTGTTGCTACTTCCTGTTCTTCAACATTTATAGTTACAATATTTGTTTTTTCTGTTTTACCATCGTGTATAAATTCGGCATTTGAGTCTATTACATCTCCATTTCTTGCATTTTCTGAAACTCTCATTTCTGTAACAAAGTATCTAATCTCTCCTGCTTTTAAGGTGTCAATTTTTCAAGTAAGATATTTTTTTGCATCATCATCTGTTACTCTTGAACTATCTAATTCTAATGCAAATGGAATATAGTCAACTACTGTAACATTTTCCATATCTTTATCTGTTGTATTTTCTACTTTAACTTTGTAGTAAACAACGTCTCCTTCTTTTGCATCTACATCAAACTTATATCCAGAAGTTTTTTTATGAGAAACTCATTTTGTAGCTTCTATATCTTTTTTAACTGTAACTGTTTCTGAAACAATAATTTTTACATCTTCTGCTGGTTTGTATGGAGGCACAACTGGAGGATTATAATACCTTCTTGTAGTAAAGTATTTTAAAGCTCCTTGGTCTACTACGTTTCCTGCACTATTTTCTAACACAGCTCTATAATAATATACTCTTCCTGAAGTTAAGCCATTTAATGTTGCATTAAATACACCATTGTTAGTCATTGTTAATTTAGAAGTTTTGTATACTAAATTACTAGATGATGTTCCGTATCTAAAATATGTTTTACCTACAGTATCATCATTTTTATTA
>JALUMP010000014.1 GCA_027039745.1 Candidatus Parcubacteria bacterium | reverse complement strand
GGATATATTTTAATAGTTTTTTTCTTGGAAGAGTTTTCTTTATTATATAAAAAAAGAGATTATAAACGATTTGTTTTAACATTTTCTTTTATTTTACTAGCTTGGTCAGCATCTTTATCGTGGGGATATACTACACCTGCATTTTTTATAGCACCAGTATTGTTTATGTATTTTTTAAAACATAAAAAGCTTATAGAAAATAAAATTATATTTATAATAGTTCTTGTTTTTATTATAGATACACCTATAATTTTAGCGGAAAGAAGTTTTCATCAAGTAGATTTAGCTCCTATCAGTAATAAACTATCAGGGATATATACTACTGAAAAGAAATTTAAAGAAATAGAAGATATAAATAATCAAGTGGAAAAGTGTATACAAGAAAATAAGACTTGGACAGTTTTTCCTGATTATACATTTATGAAATATGCAAAAAGTTCATATCCAGCTTTAAGTTTAGATTGGGTGTCAAATGTTGAGGCAATGAATAAGTATGATGTTGTAGAAAAGCAAATAAAAAACACTGATTGCTTGATTTTGGATAAAGGATATAGATTTAAAAATAAAAAAGAAATATTTGACTGGAAAGATAAACCAAAGAATTATTAATTTTTTATGATATAATAAAGAAAAATTGAAAAGGAAGAAAATGAAAAGATATATTCTTATATTTATAAGCTTGATGTTTGCAATGTCAACATTAAGTGCAGTTAGCATAAAGATTACAAATAAAAAAAGTAAGCTTTATAATGAAATAGATCAAAGTTATGATATTAAAAAATCTTGGTGGTGGTATGAAGAAACAATACCAGTAGAAGATAACAATGCAACTTCACCAAAACATTCGATAGATAAAAAAATCAGATATAAAGTGACACCAGTTGAAAATAATCAGTTAAAGTTATTGAAACAAATGGTGTCTAATCAAACAGATACTATTAATGAGCTAAAAAAAGTTGTAAACATTTTAGAATATAATTTTCCAAAAAGATTTAAAAAATGGACAATTAATAAAAAAACTGGAAAAAAATGTTTATCTAATTCTAGTGGGGATTGTTATGTTCCTATTTTAATTCCAGAAGCGCAGCAAGTTCCAGCTATGGCAGCGTTTTTAAGAGATCCAAGTATGAAAAATGCTAAAAATTATCTTGGATTTCAAGCCGCTCATTTTAATCATGTAATGAAAGTGGGATATGGATTGTCTTTTGCTTATAAGCAATATGGTAAAGAAGCATATCCAACTTCATCTATGTTAGGGACAGGATCACCAACGGGAGATGCTGGAAAATATAGGTATGGAGCACAATTTGCATTATTACAAAATATTCAAAAGAGATTAACATTTTATGTATTTCTTGGAAAAACAGATTGGATGGAAAAAAGAATAGGAATGTCTCATATAGCTATGGCGAAGAGAAATATTTTATCTACTTTTGATAATTTTTATTTTGTTCATTACAATAACGAATCAAAAGAAACATATGAAAAATTAGCAAAAAACAAAGGTTTAGTAAAAGAGGGAACATATAATAAAGCAAAGATTATTGTTTCTCCTGAATTATTTAAGAAATTTAAAATAGATTATACTCCTTTTGTGGTTGTTGTATACAAAGATACCAATGGTAGAAAAATATGGCAAAAATTAAGCTATAATACGAGTGTGAAAGGAATACTTAAACAAACATATGATTTTCTTGAGTATAATGGTGTTTTTGATCCAAAAAATATAAGTGAAGATACTGTATTGAAATTAAAATCATATCAACCAAATGATATGTATTTGGATGCAGAAGCAGCAGGATTACAAATTAAACCAAAAACTTTTAACATCAAAAACATAAATAAAGATCAAATTTTAAATAAAAGGAAAGAGAAATGAAAAAAAAGATTATAAAAATATCTCTTGCGACGATACTTTTTTCCAATTCCATACTACAAGCAGATGGAAGTTGGCAGTGGGGGAATAAGGCTGATTACGGAAGTTTTGGTCTTGGTTCAAATGTAGGTGGTAAAGTTTACCAATCTTCTGATAGTGTCGGGTATCAAGGTTTTGGAAATTATAAATTTAAGATAAAGTCTTATCAGCCGACACCTTGGTATCATATTACTCCACCATCTGCAACACTAGGTTGTGGTGGATTTAGTTTTAAGGGTGGTTTTTTATCTTTAATAAACTTAGATCAGTTAGGAGATCAATTAAAAGATGCAGGTGCGGCACTAGCGTGGGGGATAGTTTTAGGGTTAGTGACATCACTTCCATCAATAAAAGAGGTTTTTGATACAATAAATAGTTGGGCTAGAAAAATTCAAAATTTATTAGCGAATGCTTGTTCTGCTGGTCAAAAATTAGGTGGAATGGCAAGAGGGGCAGCTATTGCAAAATGGAAAGGACAAGATGCTAAGACCAAAGCAGATAGTGTTAGTAAAAGTGATCCGGATCATATGTCGGAAATGCAGGACTCTCAGTCAGATCCTTTTGCAACAATAACAAATGCTTTGGATGACGCAAATGCATGGGCAACATCACCAAGTGGACCAGATGAAAAACAAAATATTATAGCTACATTAACTTCAGGATATGTTCCTTTTATACAATCAATGTATATGACACAAGTGATATCTACAGTTTTAAATAAGAACTATAAACTAAAAGATGTTTTTAATGAGAGTAACTATTCAGGAGATATTAGCGATAAATCAAAACTCTATGTTCCTTTTGGATATCCAAAAAGAATTAATGACCAAAAAGAAATGACTTTTAGAATGCTTATAGGGTTTTTAGTTGGAGCAGAAACTGGTTCAAGTGGTATAAGCGGGGTAGATGAAGATATAATCCAAAAATATTTTGTCGAACTATCAAAATTAACAAATGGAAAAGGTGATAAAGATACAGCGAAAGAACGATTGTCTGATTTAGAAGATAAATTTTCAAAAAGTAGTATATTAACAATAAAATATTCATTAAATTCAGGTACATCAACAGTTGCAGATGCTATTTTAAAATGGGCAGAAAGTGGTGATGTTTCAGATATACAAAAATTTAAAATTCCATATTTTATTGGTGTAAAAAAGAATGTAGTATCTGGAAAAGCTAAAAGTTATTACATAATGGAAGTTGCAAATCCTAACAGTAGTGAAGCAGGAGGTACTGTAGGAGCTTTTCTTGGTTCAGATTCTGCAAGTTGGGGTAGTTTTTCAAGCATTGCTCAAAAGCAATTAGATTGTTTAAAATTGGATGCAAATATTACTGGATGTGACACATTACCTCCGGTGTTGTCTCCTAATGTGAGAGATTGGATGTATATATATTCACAAAGTACAAAAGATGACAAACTGTTATTAGAAGATGATCTAAGAGCTAAATTAACTATGGATTTAAGAGATGTTTTTATTAGATATACAGAAGATCAGTGCAGATTAATAGCGAATTCTTTTTCAGCTTCAGTCTCCTCTTCAGATTCAACTTCTTCGAGTAAAAGTTTTTCAAAAGTTGGTAGTCAATCTGATAAGAAAATGGAACCATTTTCTGTAAAATGCAACAAGTTTGTAAAAAAATTAAAAGAAGGATTTCAGATTAAGGCGTTAAAAGACACAACAGATAGGTTAGCAAAAGAGGCAACAAGAGTAAATATTAGAAATATTCAAAGAACGAAACGAGTTTCTAAATTTTAAAAGGTTGAAAAATGAAAATAGTATTATTCTTAATAGTATTATTTTCATCTATATTTGCTAATATAAATGAAAATAATGCGAAATATTACAGTTCAATAAAGAATATAAAATCTGGTAGTGTTAAAGATTATGTAGAAAAAATTGAAAAAAATGGTGTGAATAATAATGCTGAATATATAATGCTAGGAATAACATATGAATATGGGATTCCTAGCGAAAATATTAAAAAAAACAAAACAAAAGCTTTGTATTATTATGAAAAAGCATATGAAAAAAAAATGGTTTATGGTGGTATTAGATATGCAGTTTTATTAATGAAAAATAAGGAAGAAAAAAAGGCTTCTGCTGTTTTGGATAAAATATATTTTCTGCCTACAAAAACAATAAAAGAGGACAAGATAATCCTATCTTTAGC
>JALUMP010000013.1 GCA_027039745.1 Candidatus Parcubacteria bacterium | reverse complement strand
AAACACCGGTATCCGTCATTGCGAGGAACAAAGCAATCCAGAAATCGTTTCAACAAACCCGAAAGGTTTTTTCTTTTTGGGTGCTCAGGGGCAGATTCGGGGTCAAGTTTCTAAACTCACTTCGTTCATTAAGAACTGCCCGCTATCATCTCATAAATATTGATGATTTTGAAAATTAAAATTTTCAAACTGCATTAAAAACAAAGCGGTTTGTTTTTAATCCCCGGGCTCGCCTGTTTTTCCTTTCAGTCAAAACATGGCTCCGCCTTTTGAATCTGCACAAAAGCCAAGCAGTTGGCTTTTTCCATTCACAAAAAAATTACCTCATTTCATTCGGTAATTTGTTGTGCTCAGGGGCAGATTCGAACTGCCGACACCTGGTGCTTCAAACCAGTGCTCTAACCAACTGAGCTACCTGAGCATTTTGAAGACAACAAGTATTTTACCTTAAAATAAGTAAAAAAACAAACGATCTGGCTTGGAAAAAGGACATAAATTTGTTAGAATAGGCTTCAAGTTTGAAGACATCCTCCCGTAGTTCAATGGATAGAACAAGAGACTTCTAATCTCTAGATCTAAGTTCGATTCTTAGCGGGAGGACAAAATACCAAAACCTAAGACATTTGTCTTGGGTTTTGTTGTATTTTGTACCTCCCGCTAAGAATCGAAAAAAGCGAAGTATGTTTCACACCAAAAATATACGAATGAAACGAGTATATATTTTTGAGTGTTAAACCACGAGCGGCGGGGCAGCGACTACTTAACGAAAACGAGCGGATGCAAAGTTTGAGTTTAGTAGTGGCGCCGATTCTTAGCCCAAATACCAAAACTCAAGACATTTTTAAATGCACATAAAAAGCCCATGTAATTTTATTGTGTTTTACAACAGACTCAGCCCGTTGAAAATACCCTACCACAAATCCTTCTCCCCATTCTTTTTTCTTTCAAAAGAGTTTCTATAATATTTTTTATCTTTCAAGTGAGTGTTTTATTATATTTTTTTGTTATTATAATATATATGAGCAGGCAAGATATTATCATTACAAAACAAGAACAGAAGATAATAGAATCTATACTTTTAAAAGTCAAAGAAAAAATAAAAGGTAAGCCGAATACTATTAATTTTACTTTTTTACATAATATCTTAAATTCAAAAGAGCGTAGATTTTTGAAGAAAATCAGAAATATTGATCCACTAGAACATGGTTTTAAGGGGGAGTTTTTCGGTATACGAAGAACCCCCAAAAATTTAATAATAATAAAAAATCAAAAATATACTTTACACAATAAGGAAATTCTTATGAAAGAAAGACACTTGCCAGACTATGTTTTCAAAAAATATACAAAAATGAATCGTAGAATGTATAAAGATATTAAGAAAAAATTAGTTATTCTAAGTGGTTACAGGACACCCGCTTATCAATTAATTACATTTCTTGTTTTTTTACATAAATATAAATTTAATTTTAAAAAAACAATAAAGCGAGTTGCACTTCCTGGGTATAGTGAGCACGGATGTTACAAAAAACAGGCGTTAGATTTTGTGACAGTTGATGGCTCGCCAGTTGATGAGGTATTAAAATTTGAAAAAACTTTAGAATATAAATGGTTAAAAAAACACGCAAAAGAGTTTAATTTTTTTCTATCATACCCACGAGGCAACAAAATAGGTATTAGTTTCGAGCCTTGGCATTGGCATTTCGAAAAAAAGTAAATTCTTCTATATTAAACTATTTTGCAACAACCCGGGGATGTTGCAAAACACCCTACCACAAATCCTTCCTCCCATCCTTTTTTCTTTCAAAAGAGTTTCTATAATATTTTCTACCTTTCAGTTTTTCAGGCAAGTGTTCTTGTTCTACTTTTTTACTTTCAAAATTATGAGCATATTTCACTCCTTTACCATACCCCATTTCTTTATCTAGTGGAGTTACAGCATTTTTTAAATGAGTCGGCACATCAAGAGGCCCAAAATTTTTAATATCTTCACGCGCATCACAAACCGCCACATAAGAAGAATTGTCTTTTGGGCTTTCGGCCAAGTAAGTAGCCAGCTGCACAAGGGCAGTATCACATTCTGGATAGCCCAAAAAAGTAACAGTATTTTGCACAGCAGAGGCCAAAATCAAAGCTTGAGGGTTAGCATTCCCAATATCTTCAGAGGCAAACCTCATCATTCTTCGCACAATATATTTTGGGTCTTCTCCCCCTTCAATCATACGCATAGCCCAATAAGCCGCCGCATTTGGGTCAGAGTCTCTCATAGACTTATGCAAAGCTGAAATTATATTATAATGTTCTTGCCCGTTTTTATCATAGGTTAAGGCTTTTGTTTGTATAATAGCTACAATTTTTCCTTTGTTAACTTTTTCTCCGTTTGCAAGCTCTGTATGAGCCATTTCTAAAACATTAATAGCAAACCGAGAGTCGCCTTGAGCATAAAAAGCTATGGCTTCAAGTAAATCATCATCTAACTTTTTATCAATTTGTTTTAGTTTCAAAAGTTTGTCTTGCCCAGACTTCAAAATATTAAAAATATCTTTTTTCTCTGGAGTTTTAAAAACAAAAACTTGAGTCCGGGAGAGCAGGGCAGAATTGACTTCAAAAGAAGGGTTTTCCGTAGTCGCCCCAATCAAAGTTACCGTGCCATTTTCCACAAAAGGCAAAAGATAGTCCTGTTGTCTTTTATTAAAACGATGTATCTCATCTATAAATAAAATAGTTTTCTTTTTAAACAAAGAATCTTTACTCTCAATAGCTTCTGAAATAATCTTACGCAGGTCAGCCAGCCCAGCTGCCACTGCATTTACTTTTCTAAATTCAGATGAAGTAGCTTTAGATATTACAGTAGCCAAAGACGTTTTCCCACTTCCAGGAGGACCATAAAAAATCATAGAGGGAATGTTATCATTTTCAATAGCTCTTTTTAAAAAAGTATTATCACCAACGATTTTATCTTGTCCGAAGATTTCAGAGAGTTTGGTGGGTTTTAGGAAGTGGGCAAAAGGAATATTCATATTTAACATTTTACCACAATTAAAAAGCAAAAAACTGGCGGATAACTTCGTCGTTTTCGCAAAATTTTTTCTCACGGTATATTCATACCGCTCCAAAAAATTTTGCTCAACTCCTCGTTCTCCATCCAGTTTTTTGCTTTTTAGTCAAGAAATCATTTTTCTTTTTCCTCACTTCCTCACCATCCATCCAATTTTAAAGTTTTTTTAAAAGTGTATAATGAAAAGTATTATGAAAAAAAATATATTAGGTTTTATTGGGCTAGTTTTAATAATTGGTATAGTGAGTGGAAATTCATTTGATCAAATTTTAAATTGGAGTACTGCGGAATTATCTGGATATAATACTAGTGGGTTAGTAATGTTCTTTGGTGGTTTTTATTTATTTTATTTTGGACTAAAAAAAGATAAAGAAAATAAAAAACTTATAGTTATTTTAACTATAATTTCTCTTATTTTGTTTATTGGCGGTATTATATATGGAACAAGTACAAAAAATATTGAAAAAAATAATCAAATCCAAAAAGTGTTGAGTGGGAAAATTGAAAACAATAACGACAAAGTCATGAAAGATGTTTTCGATTATTACAAGAAACAATCAAAAGAAGAATTTTATAATATGCATATGGTTGATAATTCTAATTTTTTAGAGGCTGATAGTTTTACCTCAATAGATTCTATAAATAAAATAATTGAGTTAAATAAAAAAGTTATTGTTGAGTTAGATAATTATGATCAAAAAATAAAAAAGATAAAAGATGGAGCAAGAGAAATAATAAAAAATTCTAATGTATTGGAAGAACAAAAAAAGGATTTTCTGCTTGGTTTTGATAAATCTTATTCTAACAAGGAAAGGGAAATACTAGAAAGGAAAAAAAATATAGCAATGAAAAAGCTTTATGAAAAAACTTTAGTTTTGTATAATTTTATGTTGTCTAATTTTAATAAATATAAAATAGGAGCAAATGTTTCGTGCTGTACTATTTCGTAATGGTTTTCGGCTTCAATAATTGCAGGTTTTACATAACAGCCGCTTTCAAATTCTTCGCCTTCTAAAACGCCTCCTTCAACGAGTACGTTTCCACCTTCAGCTTTCGCTTTTTCAATAGCAGCCAAATACATATTTACAGCATCTTTATCAATTAATGGCCCCATGT
>JALUMP010000012.1 GCA_027039745.1 Candidatus Parcubacteria bacterium | reverse complement strand
TATTGCTTGGAAAAACAAAAGTGTTAAGTTTTAGCGATAAAGAAAAACAAATACAATCATTTTACCAAGGTGCAAAGGCGCTTTGTGCGTATTGGTATGAGGTTGAATTTGACAAGATTACTATAGTCAATGACAGGATAAAAGAGATAGATAAAGAGATAGAATCAAAAACAAGTATACTCTCAAAGATAAAAGTATATCTTTCAGGAATTGTGGCAACTAAAATCAAATACAATGAAAAGTTTACAAATTCTACTCAAGATTTAAAAAGAGCAACCGCACTAGCTCAAAATATGGTTGAAAATTACGGTATGGGAGAAAGTGTTTTGCCAAATCATACAGATATAGAAAAAATCCTCAATGATGCTTATGATGATGTTGAAAAGTTTTTATTGGGTATGGAACAACCATTAGAAAAAATTTCACATATACTTTACACAAAAGAAAGTATCAGCAAAGAAGACATGAAAAGTTTTATGCATGAAGTTTTTTAGTGGATTTTGTTTTCAAAATGAAGCCAAACTTTTTAATGAGTATTTAGAAGTAAGTGATTTTTGTGTGGCAGGCTTTAGCTACGGAGCCATAAAAGCTTTCGAATATGCCTCTACATGTAGAGATAGAATAGACAAACTACAACTCTTCTCACCAGCCTTTTTCCAAGATAAAAATGACAAATTTAAACGCTTACAAACCATCAGTTTTGCCAAAAACCAAGATAGATATATCCAAAATTTCTTAAATCAAGTGAAATATCCTTGCGACATAGATATAGAAAAATACATCAAAAAATCTAGCCCTATTGAACTTGAAGAGTTGTTAAATTATGAGTGGGATATTAAAAAAATTCAAGCTTTAAAAGATAAAAATATAGATATCGAAGTTTTCGTAGGCGCAGAAGACAAAATCATAAATCCAAATGCTATTTTAGATTTTTTTACTCCATATGCAACTATCTACTTTATCAAAAACGCAGGGCATTTATTGAGGTAAAAAAGAAAAAGATATTTTATTTTTTAAATACAAATAAATGTTCATGCATTATTAATAAAAAATTATAATCTTTAGACTTATTTACCCAAAAGCCAGTTGCTTTACAATTGTGTTGATGTTTGATAATATCTTCTTTTAGCTCAAAGCCAACTTTTAAAAATCTTTCCATAACTTTAAATGCTAAAGGTTGATACATCTTGTTTCTTCTAGTATCTCCGATTAAAATGGCACAATATTTATTTTTTTTTAAAACTCTATAAAATTCTTTTGCCACTTTTTCTATCTCATCACAAAACTCATCTAAATCATGAATATTTGATAAATCTTCTTTTATTTGCTTATCCGAATATTTTATAATATCCACATAAGGAGGATGATTTAAAATAAAATCAATAGATTCATCTTTTAACATGGATAAACTTCTGCCATCATTCAAGTCTAATTTAATCTTTGGATTAAATTCACTTTCAAATTCTAAGGCAGTTTGAGTGATTTCTATAGCATTTGGATTTATGTCTAATGCCAATAAATTTCTATTTAAAAGCTTACACTCTATAGCAGTCGTTCCTCCACCAATCATAGGATCCAATAAAAAATCATTCTCATTTGAGTATCTTATGATTAAATTTCTTACAACCTCAGGAGCCCAATTGCCTCTATATGTACTTTTATGAGTTGCCCAATTGCCACGACGGGCAAAACTCCAAACAGTTGTGCACTCTTGCTCAAAGTTTTCAGGGTTAAGTTTTTTAATTTTCATTACCATTAACCAATATAGAATACATATTTAATTCACTAACATGTTCAAGTGAATAGTCAATTAAATCAACATTTTTCATATGTTGTAAAAAATTATTTTTCTCTTTAAAGCTCAAAAGTTCAATATTTTCTAAAGTGTAGTACTCTATACTCTTAGGTTTATTAGATAAGTACATGTCCCAATTTTTACTTCCTTGAAATATAAAATATTTTTCATTATCTTTAGTAGAAAGAAAGTCATCTGCACTAACTACAAAAAGGTTTTTAAAAAATTTACTCTCCATTGTCTTGCCTTTTATGTTTTAAAGAAACAATAATTTTAAGTTCTAAATAATCTAAAATCTTCAGCAAAGTTTTGTTTTTCATATTTGAACTTCTTATTGCTTGATAAAAATGAGCCCTCTGAAGATTCAAAGCCTTATAGACATCACTTGTCTTTAAGCCTCTTTTTATCAACTCAATTTTAATCTCTTTTTCTAACATAATTATAACCTAATAAATCTTAAATGTATATATAATAATATACAAAATAAACTTAATTATATACATATATCTTTTAAAACCCCATTTTTTAACATATGTAAATTTATAACATAGTCATTGTTTTCAAATGTTTCTTCAAGTGGGTGTAGAGCTGTTAGCCATCCTTTACCATCAGTAATCCATATAAAATCTACACCTTGACCTTTTAAAAGTTCATATAATTTTTGATATTCTCCAGCAGTTGCTTTAAGCTTTGAGCCACCACCACTATAAAAATTTACCTCTATCAAAAATAGTTTTCTAGTAACTTTATTAAATAGTGCAAAGTCAAATCTACGACTATTCTTATCTATCCTTATCGTATAATCAAATTTTTCTTTTATTCTATTTTTTGTAGCTTGTTCTATATAGATAAAATTTGCATTTTCTTGGCAAAATTTACTAAGATAGTTAGATACAATATTTTCCATAAGTGTGCCTGTTCTGTTTTTTCTAGCATTTGTATCAAAACCAACCTCTACTCCAAAGCAATAGTCAACTAAATTTTTTATATATCTGTTTTGAAATATATCTTTTAATCCACTTTCTCTAAAAAATATCAACAATTCTTCTTCTATGGTTTTATTAATTTTATCATAGAAAATATATTTTTTATTTTCGGCTATCAATGTAGCAACATTGGTAATGATAGATATGTTATTTAATTTATCTTTTCTAACCGCAATAAGTAGTGGTAAAGCTTTGCGAATTTTTGGATATTCATTGACAAGTTTTATGAACTCTTCTTCAATATTCTCTTCACCAATCAAAGAGTTTAAAATATTAAGTTCAACTTTTACTTTTTGCACATTTAATTTTACTTTTTCAAAATCTGTAAAATAATCCCATGTAAAGATAGAGTCTTTAAATGTATTTTTTAGAGTATTAAAACTATACATTTTTTAATTCATTATAAAACATTTTTCTTCCAGTAAAACTCCAGTATGTTATGTCTTGTTCTATAAATAACCATTTAATAACCTTTAATAGTGTTTCGTATTCAACATTATCAACATGTTTATTATTTAATGACTGGAATTGATTTTGCTGTAATAAGGTAATGGGATCTTCGCAATAATAAATTTTATCTATAGCTATTTGAATTAAATTAAAATCTGTTGCATTAGTGGTTTTAATTAAATTTAATGGATAAAAAATACTATCATGTCTTGGTGTATGAGTTAATCGGTTTGGATTTCTATTTGTTGGTGCTTTAAAATTATAATATTTAACATTTACAGTAAAATCAAAACCATTATTTAAGTATGCAGGTCTCTGTAGGTAGATTATTTCACCATCTAGTGTTTTTTCCATACAGTACATTACTCTTGTGGAGTCTGAACCTATCCCTTGACCTGCTCTCTCGGATTTAAATAAATCAACAATATTATCCCTTATATTTTTTCTATCTTGTTCAAAATTATTAGAATTATTTTGTATGAATATTCCTACCTTATCAATTAATTCGAAATCTTCTCTCAATCCATCACAATTCATTAAAATTCCTTATCAAAACTTCATTTATTTTACCGCGGCCACTACTCTTGCTATTTATAAATCTATTTGCATTCACTATATTTATATCATATTTTTGATACAACTCTTTTATAAGGTTAGTATCCGAGTTACTTTTTACTACTTTTACACTTTTTTGGGATAATTTATCGAAAAGCTCGAAAAGCTCAAATTGTTTATCTTCTAAAAAAGAGTTGCTATCGTATGATGTAAAGCTAGAGGTATTATCTAGTGGGTAATATGGAGGATCAAAATAAACTAAATCATCTTTATTTGCACTATTAGCTACTTCACTAAATGGTTTATTGCTAATTATAGCATTTTGTAATGCCTCACTTGCACTTAAAATTGTATCACGATCAGCTATATTTGGATTTTTATAATTTCCAATTGGAGTATTAAAATATCCTTTTTTATTTACACGATAGAGTCCAT
>JALUMP010000011.1 GCA_027039745.1 Candidatus Parcubacteria bacterium | reverse complement strand
CTTGTGAGACAGTTTATATATATCTTTCTTAGTTCTCTTCGAAATAGGAGAATGGGAATCACTTGATTCTTCTTAATGCTTAATCTTTTGGTCTTATGATCAGGTTTGATTAGGTTTTATATTTCGGCAGATTATAATGATATCTTCAAAGTAGGAGATCATATTTCAAAAGAAAATTTCAAATTTTTTACTGATAGTAAGAATAAAGAAGTTTTTTCCGTTGATGTGTTAAGTAAAGACTTAGAAGAAAGAACAATTATATTTAGGATAAACTATCTTTAACCAATATTTAAAGATAGTTCTAGTAGAATAACAAAAAGGATGAGAAATGAAAAAAATTATAATGTTTTTATTAATAACAATTGGAGTGGCAAATGCATCAATAGCATATGGTCAGATGAGAACCTATACACAGCCAGATGGTACTACATTTCAAGGTAAAGGACAAGGTTTGTCAAGAGTGCACTGGATAGAGACAGTAAATGGAGATATAGTTAAATATAATTTTGAAAAAAAAGCATACTATGAAATCAATTTTGATAATAATGGAGATATTGTGTATACAAAAGAATATCTTAAAAATGGATTAAAAAAAACAAGTTTGGATATACAGTCTTCTGAAGCAAACAAATTGACAAGTAAAGAAAAAAAAGAGAAATTGTTGCAATTAATTAAAAGAAAAAAGAATATATAATGAAACACATAGTTTGTTTTAGTGGTGGGCATTCATCAGGAATTGTAGCAATTGAGGTCGTTAAAAAATTTGGTAAAGAAAATGTTATTCTTTTAAATCATAATATAACTGAAAAAGTTGAAGCAGCAGACGTTCAAAGATTTAAAGAAGATATTGCTAACTACTTAGATATGAAAATTACTTATGCGAATATGAAAGGCTGGGAAAATAAAGATCAATTTGATGTAGCAATAAAAGCAAAAGCATTTAAGACACCTTCTATACCAGCTGTTTGTACAAATAGAATGAAAACAAAACCTTTTTATGAATGGTTAAAAGAAAATATTCCAAATGATAAAAAAAACAAATATATTATTTATTATGGATTTGATGAAAATGAACAAAATCGTATAAAAAGAAGAAGAAAAATCATGACAGAAATGGGGTATAAAACAGATTATCCACTTGCTTTATGGAAAGATCGAACTATTGATGATGTTAATGAAATAAACATAGAAAGACCATTACAATATGATAATTTTAAACATGCAAACTGTATAGGTTGTTTAAAAGGTGGTAAACAGCATTGGTATGTTGTCTATTGCACAAGAAAAGATATTTTTGAAAAAGCAAAAGAAACAGAAGATATTATTGGGTTTTCAATTTTAAAAGAAAAGAAAAAACCTATTTTTTTAAAAGATTTAGAATGTACATTTGATAAAATGAAAAGATTGGGAGTAAAACCAACTGAGCATATTCCTCATCAAAGATTTTGGGCAGAAGTAGCTAAACTTTTGAAAGAACCAACACTTGAAAATTATGATGAATTTACAAAACCGTGTTTATGTACAACATAAAAGATGCATCATGATTTTCAAAGGTAAAAAAGTATATGATAGATAAATTATTAAACAAAAAAAATAGTATCATTGTTCTTTCTCCAACAACAAAAAGTTGTTTTCCCTGTGAAAAAAGTAAAGAAATGATAGAGCACATGTCTGATAGAATTAAACAATATAATGGTATAGACATATTTTTTATGCACTTTGATATCAACGAAATTCCTGATTTAATAGAAAAATATTCCATTAAAAGTGTTCCTAGTACAATTTTTATATACACAAAAACAAAGAAGGCAATAGTAAAATATGGGTTATTGTCATATAAAGAGTATGAAGACAATATAAAAGATACATTGAAAATTTAAACCTTAAAGGTCAAACACTAGCTTAAAGCTAGTGTAAAAGAACATTATCTGGTTATGAATTCATATAGAAATTAATAGCCATCAATAATCCAGCTGGCAATCCTTTTTTGCCATCTTTAATATTTTGTTCATTAGAAGCAAGTAACCAATTAATATAGCTTAAATCATCCCTAACAATAAGATGAACTTTAATACCTTTATACTTACCAAAAGACATTTGGAGGTTAGATAGAAGTTCTAAATCTTTTATTAACTTATTAAAAGTAAAAATAAGATCAGAATTTTGTTCTTCTGATGGTTTTTTTTGTTCTTCACCTAACATATAAAAAATATAATCAGCATCAGTTGTAGCAACTTCAATTAAAGGTTTTTTAGCATATTTACCAAAAGACAGCTTTGTCATAAAAATTGGTTCTTGAGTAAGATGAATCATTTTTTCGATCGAAATACCTTTATTTAATAAATCTTCAAAAAGAAGCTTCAAAACGATAACATCACCTAGTGCATCATGTGCAGAAATGTCTTTACCAATAGCGGCAACAGCAGCTGGTTCTTTTAAATATAATTTTCTAGCATATCGATACCATTGCATAGCATGACTTTCATCATTTGGATATAAATGACGAATAACACGTAATGTATCAATAACTTTCATTTGGTTCAAAAAACCATCTCTTTTTAACATTTCTAAATCAAAAGGTGCATTGTGAATAACAATAATATTATCAGGAATATTTATTTCATGTAAATGATTAACACACTTTAATTCAGAAAAAGATGATTTTCCTACTAACATTTCGGGAACAATTCCTGTTGTCGCAACAGCTTTAATACAACTTGGAATACCTGGATCACAAAGTTCATCAGCAATATAATCAGGAGAGACGATATTTCCTGATAGAACACCTTGAATGTATGCTAATTGCACAATTTTATTTTTTTGTTCACCAATAACTTCAAATTCTGATGCGTGAGCACTAATAACATAGTTTTCTGTTGAATCTGTTTGAACACCTGTCGTTTCTGTATCTAAAAATACTATTTGTGTATCTTTATTCATTTTTTTCTCCTAATACCATTTTAAAAATTTTACTCAAAAGAGTAGAATGGTTAATTATATTATAAAAAATGATTTTTTTGATAATTAACCTATAAGGTTTTTAATTAGAGAAGAAAAATCTTCTCTAATTAATGACTTTTAAAAACAAATCTTTGTGTCTTTCTTTTATTAAAAGAAATTCCAAATTCCTGTTTTGCAAGAGCTGAGATGTCTTCATCTATTTTCAAATCAACATCAGCACTATCAATAAGTTCTGGATGATTTTTTAATAAATTTTTAACAACATCAGATTTATTTGATAAAGAATTTTTAGGAATAACAAAAGACTCAGAAAAAGTAAAATTCCATAAACCTCGTGAAGTGTCAAGTAAACCACCTTTATCAATAGCTATTTTTTTTGCCAATCCTTTTAATCGCTTCGTCTCTGCTTCTAACAACATAATATTTTCAGTAATATCTTCTATATTACATTCTACTTTTTGACCATGTTTACAATATTTTTTCATTTCACAAGTTGTGCAACGATCAGTAACTCTAGGTACAATTAATGAATCATTATGTTCTAACTGAACAATAGCATTTTCCATTTCTTGTAAATATTTCTTGAAGTTCATAAGTTCATCTCTAGTAAAAACTTTACTTGGTGTATCGTTAAATCTTACGAAATTTTTTATAACTCTAACTCTATCAAGGTTAAAAGCTTCTAAAACTAACAATGCATAAAAAAAAGACTGATCATCATCTTCAATAGAAGAAGTTACTCTTCCAAATTTCCAGTCTACAACTTCATACATATCAGAAGTGGAATCATAAAGAACTAAATCTATTTTACCTTCTATTGTTAAAGTATCAGATATCTTCAATGAAAATTTCTTTTCAATAGAAATAGGTTTAGAATTTAAAAAAAATGCTTGAATATCACATTTTTCAATCAAGCAAGAAGCTTCTTGTTGCATACTGTAGCTTATTTCTCTTGGTCTAGGTTCTATGTATTTAACATTAGAATACATATCTTGTATTTTTTTAGCAATAGTCCAGTGACAAAGAATTCCTAATTCATTCTGATTGCTTGTATTTATTGGTACTAATTTTTCTATTCTTTTTAAAGAATATTTTTTAGAACAATTTTTGAACTCTTGTAATTTTGAATACGAAAGTGTCATTTTTTTCTCCTATTATGCTTTACTATCTTTTTTTGATTTTTACTTTATTTAAAGTAAAAGATAGAATACTTATTATTATAAATATTGTTTTTTTTTAGAAATTTCTCTTATATTGATGATATATATTAG
>JALUMP010000010.1 GCA_027039745.1 Candidatus Parcubacteria bacterium | reverse complement strand
ATAATATATATGTTTATTTTTTACTTTTTTCTATTCATAATAATATTTTGATCAAAAAAATATACAAAAAAATAAATATATGCTAAAATCTACAACATATGCAAGATGAAAATTATATAATAGAAACAATCTCCGTAGGAGACAAATTACCAAATTTTAAATTTAATTATTATCAAGATGGAAAATTTCAAAAAGGTTCAACTGATCAATATCTAAAATCAGGAAAATGATTAATATTATTTTTCTACCCAGCTGACTTTACATTTGTGTGTCCAACAGAACTTGAAGAAATGGCAAAATACTATGAAAAATTCCAAGAAGAAAATACTGAAATTTTATCAATTTCTACAGATACAGAATTTGTTCATAAAGCATGACATGATACATCAAAAGCAATTGGAAATATTAAATTCCCAATGGCAGCAGACCCAACAGGAGAAATATCACGAACTATGGGCACTTATATTTATGAAGAAGGTTTATCTTTAAGAGGCACATTTATTGTTAGCCCAGAAGGAATTGTCCAATCAATAGAAATTAATGACAACTCAATAGGTAGATCAGCTTCAGAAACTTTAAGAAAAGTGCAAGCTGCAAAATTTGTTGCAGAGAACGATGGTCAAGTTTGCCCTGCTTCTTGACACCCCGGAGAAGACACTCTTACTCCAGGAGAAAACTTAGTTGGGAAAATATAAAATATAAACCAAACATAAAAAAACACCAAAAGATCATTGGTGTTTTTTGTTTAAAATTAATAAAACTTTTGATTATTTCTTAGATTCACTACTATTATAAACTCTACCTCCACTTAAAAAAACTTGAAAATCCTCTAATTCTTGTCAATTACCAGATGCCGCCAAAGAAGCTTGTTCTGGTCAAGTAGTTGGCTCATGAAAAGCAAACCGATCGCCACCTTCTTTTAAAATATTTTTCAAAGTTTCAACTTTTGTTTTAGCTAAATCTTGCCAAGTCTTGATTCCAGCTCCTTTTAGTAAAATTTCAATTTTAGGTCCGATACCTTCAATAATTTTTAAATCATCATTTTCTAAACCATTAGATGCCTCATATTTACCACTTTTTTTTGTATTGATAACTATTTCTTCTTTTTCTACAATCTCTTCTTCTTTTTTAACTATTGGTTTTGATTTTGCTATTTTTTTTGGTCTTTTTATTTTTGTATCTTGTGCAATTACAAGTCTTTTATTATTTTTAAAAAATCTATCTCAAAGCAATCTAGCAAACCAACCCAATAAAAACGCCACTAATAGCATTATAAAAATTTCGCCAAATGCATCCGCTCCTGTATAACTTTTTATCACATTATTTTCAAACATACTTTTATTCTTATATTTTATTTATATTAAATAAATTCAATTTATAATATTCTATCAACTTTATTTTTGCAAAATATTTTATTAATTTCTAACCTTGTTTCTTGCTCAATCAACCCTGGATTAAAATTGCCAATTTTCAATATATCTTCTTTGTATTTATTTTGAAAAGCTTTTACAGCCTGGGTTGTTTTAGGTCCATAAAAACCGTCAACTTCTAAAGATGTTCCTTCGTTTTCATTTAAAAATTTTTGTAATTTTGCAACTTCATTTCTTCTATTTGTATACTTTGAACCCAAAAAAGTTTTAATATATGGAGAACAAGTAATTGTTTTTTGAATAACTTGTTGTGTAGCTCCTAAACTAATTTGATCTTCAATATTGTTATCAAGATTTTGTTCATCTTCTTCTTCTTGAATTACAACTTTTTCAACTTGATTATTTAAAGAAGCTACTTCTTGTTGGCAAAAACCCTTTACTCCACAAACATATCAATAACTACTTATAAAAATTCAAATAAGAAAAAAACTTACAATAAAGAAAAAACCTTTTTTATTATATAAATCACTTATTTTCATGATATATATTATACAGCAAAAACTTATAATGTAAAGTTTTATGTTGATATCTTGTTTATATTTTTTCTTTTTTATTTTTTAAGGTATTAATTAAATATTTAAATTGTTGATAATCTGTAAAAATTACCAATGTATGTAAATCAACAAAAGAATATCCAAAAACCAAATTACCCTCCTCATCTAACACAGCTCTAACATCTTTATTAAATGGAACTAAATCATTATATGGTTGAGAAAAGTATTTTTTATTAACTTTAAAGAATGCTCCTATATCATAAAGTAAACTTTTTTCTCAAGATAACATAGCTGAATAAGAAGAATCAAAATCTTTCATTTTTAATATCATAAAATTTCATTTTCCATCTTTAGTTGCCAATACTCCAGTTGTAAAATGATCAGATAAATTTCTAAAAAATGTATGCGGAGCTCTTGTATCTAATATTCTGAAAAAATTATCTGCTTTGGCAAGTTTTTTATACCCAAACTCATTTTTATTTGTTCAATAAAATATTTTAATATGGCCAACAGGAATATTACTCCTATCGTTTACTTTCTGAGCTACTGAAAACACATCACCTCTATCTAAACCATCCAAAGATTTTTCAATTTTATAATCGTAATAAATTAATGATTGAGGGTCAATTGCTACATTTTTTTCAGAAGCATCTTCTTGTTTTTTTGATATAAAAAAAACCAAAAGTGCAATAGCTAAAATACCCAAAATTACTAAAAGCACGGAACCAAAAACCAAACCGAGATTTTTTTTATTTTTTATAGAGTGCTGATACTTAAATTCTTGTTTTTTCTTCTCTTGAATAATCATATTAGCCAAAGATGTTGGCTTACTTTTTAATGCATCAACAGCAAAATCACGATAGGTTCTTATAGAAGAGATTCTTTTTTTTCTTGGTTTAACAATGTCATCAATACCTAAAGCACCACCTGCATCACCCTTTTTAGGAACAGGAATATCTTGTTTTATATTATTTTTTTTCTGATTACCATCTTTTTCTTTTTTGCCTTTTGTGTTTACATTATTGTCTTCTAAAAAAGATAGGTCTCCAGATAACTTTCTGTCATATTTATCATTATTCATAACTTCTATTTTTTCTTCCCGTCCACAATGATATCATTTTTTGAAACTCTCACAATATCTGCACCACCATTTGTTGTCTTTTTGTCATCTTTTTTGTTAACTTTTTTAGATTTTTTATTAGAGTTTTTGCTAAGATTTTTACTTTTTGTTTTCTTTAATGTTTCATCTTTTGCTTGTTTCTTTAAATTTTTTATTTTTTTTAAACCTTTATAATTTTTTCTTTTTTTTATTAAAAATTTTTTACTATTACTTGATATATCAAAAAAATCATCAGCCACCTCTACAAGCCTCTGAGATGTTGTTTTCCCGATTGAAACAATCTCTACCTGACATCCAGCATTTAACTTAAGATATTCTACTAATGGCACATAATCACCATCTCCAGAAAAAATAATTACAGCATCCAATTTTGGTGCAAGTCTAATAGCATCAACTGCCAAACCAACATCCCAGTCTGCTTTTTTTGCTCCGCCATAAAAGATTTGTAAGTCTTTTGTTTTTGTCTCTACCCCAACTTTTTCTAAAGCCTCAAAAAAAGGATTTTCCTCTCCAGAATCTGTTGTTATTACATATGCAATAGAACGTATTAAATTACGCCCAGCTATTACTTCTGGTAAAAGATTTTTAAAATTAACATTAGCATTATATATTCTATTTGCAGAATGATATAAATTTTGAGCATCTATAAAAAGCCCTATTCTCTGCTCTTTTTGTTTTATTATTGTCATAATTACATTACATTATATCATTATAAATAAAAAAAACAGCCAAAGCTGTTTTTTATTTTAAATTTACATGAACTAACTAGATTGCTGCATTACAATGTCTATTTCCAGCTGTATCTGCAATTCCTGTAGCATTAGTATTAGTTATAACACCTTTTCCTGTTGCATCAATACAGAAAATCTGTGAAGCAGAATCTGATGGCACATCAGCATATACTACCCACTCATCTGCTGCATCATGACATGTATAACCACTAGGTACTGTTAAATCAGTACAAACATTAGCATAACTATATGAATTATCATCGTATGATATTGTCGCTTTTGCAGGAACGCTAGCAAGATAAGATTTTACTTTTGCGTCTTTTGATTTATTGATTTGGTTTGATGGATTAATAGCAATAAATAAAATTCCTGCTAAAACTCCAATAATAGCGATAACTACTAACAACTCAATCAATGTGAATCCTCTTTGAAATGTTTTTTTCATAAATATAATGAAATAAATTAAAATTAATAAAAATAATATTTTTATTGCTCACTTAGCTATAAAAATATATTTAACTTCAAGAAATAATTATTTAAAACCCCAATTGGATAGCTTTAAATAATTATTCTTAAAGACATGTTAATTATGTCATATTTTTTCTAAAAAAATACAACAATAATGTGGATAATTATTAAAGCAAAATTTAGGTATTTTTATCAAAAATATTTTTTTTTGATAAAAATACTTTTTAATGTAAAATGAATTAGTTAATAAAAAATAATTAAAAAATGTATGAGTAATAAAAAATATATTTTTGTAGTGGGTGGCGTAATGAGTGGTGTTGGAAAAGGAGTAGCGGCTTCTTCAATAGCTAAAATTTTACAATTTCACAATCTTAAAGTAACAGCGGTAAAAATTGACCCCTATGTCAACGTTGATGCTGGGACCATGAACCCTACCGAACACGGTGAGGTTTTTGTTTTAAACGATGGATATGAATGCGACCAAGATATGGGAAATTATGAAAGATTTTTAGGAAAATCTCTGACAAAAGACTCTTATATGACTACAGGCTCAACTTATCTTAAAGTCATCAACAAAGAACGAGCCTTAGGATATAAAGGTAAATGTGTAGATGTAGTGCCTCATGTGCCACTGTCTATTATAGAACAAATCCAAAATGCAGGAAAAAAAGAAAAAGCAGATGTAACCATTATTGAAATTGGAGGAACTTTGGGAGAATATCAAAATATTTTGTTTCTTGAAGCTGCACGTATAATGAAAAATAAATATCCTAAAGATGTTATGACAATCTTGGTATCTTTTCTCCCTGTTCCAAAAAAAGTTGGGGAGATGAAAACAAAGCCAACCCAATATGCAGTTAAAACAATGGGGCAAACTGGGCTTTCACCAGATATTTTAATCGGAAGAGCCGAAATCCCCATGGATGAGAAAAGAAAAGAAAAAATAGCTTTTTCTTGCTCAATGAAAAAAGAAGAGATCATCTCTGCTCCAGATATTGATTCTATTTATGATGTACCAAACAACTTTTTAAATGAAAAATTAGATAAAATAATTCTGAAAAAACTTAACATCAAAAAAACTAGAAAAAATACAAAAAAAATAAAAGAATGAGCTAATTTCATCAAATCAAGCAAAACCACTAAACAAAAAGTTAAAATTGCAGTTGTGGGAAAATACTTTGATACAGGAGATTTTGTCTTATCAGATGCTTATATCTCTATCATAGAAGCTTTAAAATTTTCTGCTTACAAAAATCATGTTGGCATAGAGCTTGACTGAATAAACTCTAAAAAATTTGAATATACCAAAACCACTAAACAAAAAGTTAAAAAAGAACTAAATAAACTCAAAAACTATGATGGAGTCCTGATACCGGGGGGCTTTGGTAAAACAGGTATAGAAGGAAAGATAAATGCTATTGAAGTTGTAAGAAAAAACAAAATACCATATTTTGGTATTTGTTATGGTATGCAACTAGCTTCTATAGAATATGCCAGAAATGTTTGTAAAATAAAAGATGCCACAACTTATGAAATACACCCAAAAGCCAAAAATAAAATTGTTACCTTATTACCTGAACAAGAAAAATTAATGAAAGAAGGTAATTTTGGTGGCTCTATGCGACTTGGTGTATACAAAGCAAAAGTTAAAAAAAATACACTTGCATATAGTCTCTACAAAAAAGAAAATATCTCAGAACGCCATAGACACAGATATGAACTTAATATGGAATATGTTCCAACCCTAGAGCAACATGGCCTCCATATCTCTGCAACTTCTCCAGATGGAAAGCTTCCAGAAATAGTTGAGCTTTCAAAAAAAGACCATCCATTTTTTATAGGTGTTCAATTTCACCCAGAAATGCAAGCACGTCCACTATCCCCTCATCCAATCTTTACGGGCTTTATCAAAGCCGCTAAAAATAAATAAAAACATTTTTAACTATTTTTTTTTTTGGTGTATACTAAAATATAATAAATATATTATGTTCTCTTCTAGAAAGAAAACTCAATACCAAGGTTTTACTTTGATTGAACTAATAGTTGTTATGGCAATTATCGCTATTTTATCAACTTCATTGATTATGATAATGAATGTTGGAAAACAAACTGGTAATGCAAAAGTTGCAAAAATAGTAAGTGAAATGAGACAAATCCATACTATTATTGCTTATTATGTAGTTGATACAGGAAGATTTCCACCAGATTGTCGTTTGGACTGCACTGCAAACACTGATCCTTTTTTAAATAGCTTAGGTATTGATGGGTGAAACGGCCCATATCTAAAAGAAGGAATATGAAACAGAACCCACCCATGAGGTGGTCATTTAGGGATATATAATTGAGATTCTAATAGTGATGGAAAAGCAGAGGTGTGATTAATCTTAGATGATGATGCTCCTGGAACTAATGCCTCTGATAATAGCGGAAGAGTTCCCCTTGAATTTTTACAACGTATTAATGATACCGTAGACGAAGACAGTGATCTGAATAGTGGAGATTTTTTTAGAGGAGATGGCTCACCATTTGCATCAGAAGAAGGAGCTTGAAGAGTATATCAAGTAGAATAAAAAACCAAAAATTTTAAATTTTTGGTTTTTTATTTAATCACAAAATAATATTATTATTTATTTTCTTCTTTAAATTTTTCTAAAAGTTCCTCTATAGTAATTTGTTCACTATCTCCTTTTATTGACTCCAATGTTAATTTAGACATTTCCATATCTTTATCTCCTATCACTATAAAATATGGTAATTTTTCTTTTTTTGCCATTCTGATTTTTTTACCAAAACCATTATTTGAATCATCAAATTCTACTCTAAAACCTGCTTTTTTTACTTTTTCAAAAATATTTCTAGAATACTCATTTGCAAAATCTCCTACCGGTATAATCCTTGCCTGTACTGGAGACATTCAAAAAGGAAACTCTCCTGCAAAATGCTCTATCACAACTGACATAAATCTCTCAAGAGAGCCAGCGATAGCCCTATGTATCATAACAGGAGTTTGTTTTTCTCCTTTTTCGTCTGTATATTCAAGCCCAAATCTTTTTGGCATTGAGAAATCAAGTTGCACTGTGCCCAACTGTCACTCTCTACCAATTGCATCTCTAAACTGAAAATCAAGCTTAGGACCATAAAAAGCCGCTTCCCCCTCTACTTTTTTGTAAGGTAAATTCTCATCTTTTGCTATTTTTTCTAAAATAGCTTCTGCCTTATCAAAAATTCCTCCTTCGTTTAAATATTTTTCTGGTTTTTTTGGATCCATAGCAGATAAAGAGACCCAATACTTACCATCTTCTAACATTCCTAAATCTGTATAAAAAGTCTTAATAATAGAAACTATTCCTTTTACCTCCTGCTCAATTTGCCCTTCAGTGCAAAAAGCATGACCATCATCTTGAGTAATAGCTCTTACACGCGAAAGCCCTAAAAGCTCTCCTGCTTGCTCATCACGATATACCATTGTATTCTCAGCAAACCTTATTGGTAAATCTTTATAAGACTTTGGAAATGCCGCATAAATTTGAGTATGGTGAGGACAATTCATTGGTTTCATCACAAATTTTGTATCTGATTTACCACGCACATGAAATAAATCATCTTTATATTTATCTCAATGTCCAGATATCTTATATAATTCTGATTTTGTAATATGAGGTATAGTAACCTTCTGCCAACCCAGTTTCTCTTGTAGTTTCGCAATTTTTTCTACAACAAGATCTCTTATCATTGTCCCTTTTGGTGTAAATAATGGTAAACCGCCTCCAACATGTTCAGAAAAAGTAAATAATTCAAGCTCTTTCCCAAGCTTTCGGTGATCTCTTTTTTCAGCCTCTCTCATTTGAGTTTTATATTCTTCTAAATCTTTTTTTGATTCAAAAGCAACCCCGTAAATACGAGTAAGCATTTTATTTTTTTCATCCCCTCTTCAATAAGCTCCTGCAACTTTTGTTAACATAAAAGCAGAAGTATCTATCTCAGAAGTATTTTCAACATGAGGTCCTTCACACAAATCTTCAAAATTATCACCCGTAGAATAAAAAGTAATATCCTTACCTTCATTTGCAAACTCGCCAATTAACTCTTCTTTATATTCATTTCCCTTTACCTTATTTAAGGCTTCTTCTTTAGAAACTTTAATTTTCTTAAAATTAAATTTCTGAGAAATAATTTTTTTCATTTTTTTCTGAAAATCTTTTAAATCAGCATCTGTTATTTTTTTCTCCCCAAAATCAATATCATAATAAAATCCATTTTCTACCACAGGACCAATTGTTACTTTTGCATCTTTGTATTTATCTAAAACAGCCATTGCTAGTATATGTGCTAATGAATGTCTAATTTTAAAAATCTGTTTATTTTTTTCTGTCATATTGTTGGTGTTTAATATTTTATAATTTAAAGCTTAAACAAAAACCCCTTTTTTCAAGAGGCCTTATTAAACTCAACAAAACCCCTTCTCTGCATTAAGCAGTCTCAGTTGTTATGGTTGTTGTTGTAGTTCTTTTGAACATATTTTTATATTACCCTTATAATAAAAAAAAGCAAGACCCTTAGAGACCAATGCTTTTCATAAAATCAACCTCCTCTTCTCCTTTTAAAATCCTATGCTTACCCAAAGGTAAGTCATCTAATTCTAAATTCATTATTCTAACTCTCTGCAAGTCTTGCACCTCATACCCCAGAGCCTGACACATACGCCTTATTTGATGCTTTTTTCCTTCTGTAAGAGTAAGATAAAAAGAACGAGAATCTACTTTTTCTATTTGAGCTTTTTTTGTTACATAACCTTCAATATCTACGCCGTCGGACATTTGCTTTAAAAAAAATGGAGTAATGCGCTTATTGACTGTAATGAAATACTCTTTTTCATGAGCAAATGCAGGATTTAAAAGTCTATCAACAATTCTTCCATTGTTTGTCATCAAAAGAAGACCATGACTTTTTTTATCAAGTCTTCCTACTGGAGAAAGTTTCTCTTTAAACTTTAACAACTCTAAAATATCTTTTTCATCTCGTTGTGGATTATGAGAAACATACCCAACTGGCTTATTAACTAAAACAATTATTTTTTTATCAATCTTGTTTTTAGCTTCTTTAGAAATAGAAACATCATCACGTTCTGAAACTTTTTGTCCAAGCTTTGCTCTTTTACCATTTACAAAAACCATTCCTTTTTCTATAAATCTGTCTGCCTCTCTACGAGAACAAATATTTTTTAAAAGTAGAAACTTATTAATCCTAATCAGCTCATTTGTTTTTTTCATATTTAAATTATATCATGCAATCATACTTTTATTTTTCCAAACTTTTGATACAATATTCATTGGTTAAATATATTAGCTTGGATGGCGCAAGTGATGTACTCAGGGGTAGACGCAGGCGTCGTAAAATAATTAAAAGTTTAGCGGTATCTTTTCAAAAATTGCTATATCGTAAGTATATGCCCGGATGGCGGAATTGGTAGACGCGCTAGTCTTAGGAACTAGTAGAGCAATCTGTGGAGGTTCGAGCCCTCTTCCGGGCACAAATAAAAACCAAACGAAAGTGCGGTTTTTTTGTGCTCGGAAAGAAAACAAACTGCTTTGTTTTCTTGAGGGCTCGAAAAAAGTAAGTATATATTTTTGAACTTGTGAAAAAATATACGAACGTCGAGACGACGAGTTCTTAATGAACGAAGTGAATTTAGAACTGGTGTCGAGCCCTCTTCCGGGCACAAATAAAAACCAAACGAAAGTGCGGTTTTTTTGTGCTCGGAAAGAAAACAACTTGCTTTGTTTTCTTGAGGGCTCGAAAAAAGTGAGTATATATTTTTGAACTTGTGAAAAAATATACGAACGTCGAGACAACGAGTTCTTAATGAACGAAGTGAATTTAGAACTGGTGTCGAGCCCTCTTCCGGGCACAAATAAAAACCAAACATATGTTTAGTTCTTTATTAACTTTAATTTAAAAAAATTAATTAGGTAATCTCAAAGCGGGAATAATTTGTTTTTTACGTGAAACAATTCCTGACAAAACTTCTATATCAGATTCTACAGAAACATCAAAAGACTCTTCAATAATACTTTTTACAAAATCATTTTGAATAAAAACAGTTGCTTCTTCTTTAAAAATATCAATTACAAAAAACAAAATATCATCAAGATCCTCACTTTCTTTTATTTCAGAAATAGTTTTTACAAGATTATCTTTTCTAGCAATAATTTCTTCTGGCACTGTCGTCTCAATTACAGACACCCTAAGATTCTTGTCACCAACAGATACTTTTTTACTATCCATCAACACTACATGGTTGTCTCCTACATCAGACAAGTCAGATTTTGCTGCAAACATTTTATCTGCATAATCATCTACATCAACTCCTAATTCTTTTGCCAATTTTTCTACCACATCTCTATCATGAGGAGTTGTGGTAGGAGATCTAAAAGCCAAAGTATCAGACAAGATACAAGACATCATCAGCCCTTTCATATTTTCGGGCATATCTTTCACTATGCTCTCTCCTATCAAATCGTAAATAATAGTAGCAGTACATGCTACAGGTTTAATTGTAATTTCTAATGGAGATTTTGTTGATAAACCACCAGCCAATCTGTGATGATCAATAATTTGTAAAATATTACACTCTGAAATATTATTTGGTAATTCTTGATCATTATTTGTATCAACTATTACCACATCATCATTTTCATTAAGATTTTCTAATAATTCTGGTTCGGCAAGTTTTCAGTGATTTAAAATAAAATTTGTTTCTTTATTCAATCTACCCAAAACAAACGCCTCTGCTTTTTGACTAGTATGGTTGTTTAAAAACCATGCTCATAAAATCGCGCTTCCTGTTGTGTCTGTGTCAGGAGCCTTGTGTCCAAATACTTTTATCATAATTTCTCAATATTACAAGAAAACTTATTCTAAATCAAGATTAAATTAAAAATATATATTTTTAAACATATTACTGATTATCATCTAAATTAAATATAATATGCCCATAAGCTGTCCTTAGCTTACCACATCCTAAACCATCAGAATTATCTATCATTTTATCCAATTGATTTACTAAAGAAGTTTCGTTTGCTGCATCTTGAATCAAAATATTTACTCCACCCCCATTGCTTCCACCAGGACAATTATTTAAATATGGATAAACATTATCGTCATTATCATAAACATAATACCCAACTCCAATATTTCCAGGAGAAATATCTCTTGAAATATATTTTAAATGACTGTTATCAATCATTTGACTTATTTTAGCTCCTCCAGAAATAGGTTCTACTGGATATAAAACATAATTTTCCATATCATCTGCAGCTGTAAGTTGAAAAGCTTTTTCTATTAATTTGAAATCTTTAGCAATTTTTGCAGCTTTTGCTTTGTTTATTTGATCACTAGGATTTATAACCAAGATTAAAACGGATGATAATACTCCTATAATTGCTATGACAACTAATAGTTCTATAAGAGTGAAACCTTTGTTTTTCATACAACTTTTATGTTACATTTATTTTTTAAAAAATCAAATTTATCAAAACCTTTTTTGTAAAAAAACTAAAGCTATACCTTATTAATTTTTAAATTAAACTAAAAAACTCAACACCAGTTCTAAATTCACTTCCTTCCCTTTATTCGTTATTCGTTAAAAACTAGCTGTTCCGATATAAACGACAAACAGGCTCATTTTATTCACTTCTTGTATATCACGTTTTTTCAAGTCCCGTCGGATTCCACAAAACACAATAAAAACCCAAAGCATCAGCTTTGAGTTTTAGTATTTTGTGGACCTGACAGGACTCGAACCTGCCACCTACCGCGTGCAAGGCGGTCGCTCTAGCCAGATGAGCTACAGGCCCAGATTTCGTTATATTATCAAATTATTATTTTTTTGCAAGATTTGATCTCTCCCTTAACAAAGCAAATAAATTTTTAAATATCATAGCTACTGCAATTGGACCCACTCCGCCAGGAGTTTTTGAAAAAACGCTTGCTTTATCTAGACACCTCAAATCAATATCACCAACTATCTTACTATTAGCAGACGATGTTCCAGCATCAATTAAAAATACTCCATCAGAAATCATATCTGAAATAATAATACCTGGGTCTCCAGCTCCAGATATTATCAAATCTGCCTTTTCATATAAAATATCCTTATTTTTCTTATTTCTTTTTATCACTTTATATTCAGCCCCCATTTTATGCAATAAAGCTCCCACGGGTTGACCAACTAATTTACCAAAACCAACTAAAATATTATTCTTACCAATTGGATTATATTTTTCTCGTTTTAAAATCTCATAAACAGCTCCTGCAACTGGCGGAAGAATACTAAAATCCCCTTTCTCTTGTTCAAAAAACTCTATACTTTTTTGGTTCAATAAATCAACATCAATCTCAGTTGGAATAGAATTTAAAACTTTTTTTTCGTTTACATGTTCAGGTAATGGTAATTGCACAATTAACCCATCAGAACGTAAAGAAACTTCTTTTATTTTTTCAATTAAAAAATCTGTAGCTGTTTCTTTTGGCAATCTAACTTCTTGAAATAATATTCCAAGCTTTTCCGCCATTTTTCTCTTAAGACTTACAAATTGATTTATAACTTTATTTTCCCCAACAATAAAAACAGCCAATATTGGTTTTTTCCTTGTCTTTGCGATATACAAAGAAAATTTCTCAACCAAATCATCTAAAATACTATCTCTTATTTTTTTACCATTAACAAAAGTCTTTTGCATAGAATATTGATTATAAACCAAAAAAAAGAAATGTAAAAAATATTATGTTACAATATTTAAATATGACACTTAAAATAAAAAATACTTTAACCAAAAAAAAAGAAATTTTTAAACCTCTCGAAAAAAACAAAATTCGTTTTTATCAGTGTGGTCCTACGCTTTATTGAAATCAACATATAGGAAATCTAAGATCAGTTGCTTTAGCAGATTTTATTAACAGGAGCTTAAGATATTTAGGTTATAAAGTTACTTTTGTGCGTAATTATACAGATGTTGGTCATCTTTCTGGCGACAACGATGGAGATGCAGACACAGGAGAAGACCGTATGGAAAAAGCAATAAAAAGAGAGGAGCTTTCTCCTCAAGAAATAGCCGAAAAATACAAAAAAGCTTACGAAGAAGATATCAAAAAACTAAATACTTTGTTTCCAGAACATACTCCAAAGGCAACAGAATACATTCCAGAACAAATTGAAATGATAGAAGCTCTATTAACAAAAGGTTTCGCTTATACTACTCCACTTGCAGTTTACTTTGATACGAGCAAAGCAAAAAACTACCATAGACTATCTGGCCAAGATATGCAAAATAATCTATGTGGAGCAGGAACAGGTGAAATAACCGATAAAAATAAAAAAAATCCATCAGATTTTGTCCTATGGTTTTTCAAAGCAGGAGCTCATAAAAATGCCTCCCAAACATGGACAACCACAGCTTTTGCAAGTCCTCTTGTTGAATATGGCGAAGGTCTTCCTGGATGACATTTAGAATGTTCTGCTATGGGAAAAGCTCTACTAGGCGATACTTTAGATTTAAAAATGGGTGGAATTGAGCATATCCCAATCCACCACACCAACGAAATAGCTCAATCAGAAAACGCGAATGATGCACCATATGTAAATTACTGATTACACAACGAACATTTATTAGTAGATAATAAAAAAATGTCAAAATCAGAAGGCACCTCATATCTTTTAAGTGATATAGAAAAAAAAGGATATTCTCCACCAGATTTAAGATATTTTTTTCTACAAGCCCATTATCGTTCTAAACAAAACTTTACCTGAGAATCATTACAAGCTTCACATAATGCATTAAAAAAACTGAGACAAAAAATAACTTCTTTACCTGATGGAGGAAGCATCTCTATCACATACAAACAAAAATTTATTGAAAAAATAGAAGATGATTTCTCTACTCCAGAAGCACTAGCATTAGTATGACAACTCTTAAAAGATAATTCCATTTCAGACAAAGACAAAAAAGCTACTATTTTAGACTTTGACCAAGTTCTTGGCTTAAAACTCAACACACCTGAAAAAAACGATAATACTAACATGACAAACGAAATTAAAAAGTTATTAGAAGAAAGACAACAAGCAAGACAAAATAAAGATTGAGAAAAATCAGACCAACTACGACAAAAAATTAATAATTTAGGATATGATATTATAGACAACAACAACGAGCAACAACTTATCAAAAAAGAAAAAAAATAAAAGAAAAATTACTTTGTGAGTTCTCTTAATTTTCTTAATCAGATAAGTAAAAAACTAATAAATTATTATACGTTCTGATTAAACCACAATTCAATCCATCACTAGAATCAAAAATTCTATCAAGTTCATTAACTACACTCAGATCATCCCCAGAAATACTATATACCAATATACCATGACCAGCAGCATTATTTGTTCCTGGGCAATTCGTTGGAACATAAGTATCTCCATCATTATCATACCTATAAACTCCACTTCCTAAGTCTAATCCAATATCTCTTGATATATATTTTAAACTACCATTGTCCACCAAAGTCCTAATTTGTGGATTATCTAAACCAAGCTCACTTTCTGTAGGATACAAATCATAATTTTCCATATCATCTGCGGCTGTAAGTTGAAAAGCTTTTTCTATTAATTTTAAATCTTTAGCAATTTTTGCAGCTTTGGCTTTATTTATTTGATCACTAGGATTTATAACCAAGATTAAAACAGATGATAATACTCCTATAATTGCTATAACGACTAATAGTTCTATAAGGGTGAAACCTTTTTGTTTTTTCATTCATCCATTTTACCCCCCCCCTCTTAAAATGCAAGTTTAAAAATAAAATGAAAAAAATAAAATCTATAAACAGAATACACCTTCAATCACATAGAACTTATAATAAAATGACAAAAACGACAAAAATGACCTAAAAAATAAAGAGTGTAACGACTATATTTTTGGAAATACTCTTAAGTAAAATAAAGAGAGAACAAAGTGAAGGACTATATTTTACGTATGCGGAGCTGGCTAAAAACTTAGCTTTCGAAGAAAGCAAGCTTTTACAGCGATAGTGTGGTGTAGTAAATAACTTTGTTGACTTCTTCGCACCAACATTCACCGTATATTTATACGGCTCATATTGTAGCTTGTTGTCGCCTCGTTCTTTATACCCCAGGGCACCCTCTCTTGCTTTGCAATTCACCTTGTCTAATTTTTGAAATTTTTGAGAGTGTTGTGATTTTTGGAAATAGGAAAAATAGGGAGAAAGGGTTTTCTTTTTTGTGAGATATTGTTGTTTTGTGAGGGTTTGAAGCATTTTTTAATTAATAATATTATAGTCTCAAATAATTTAAAATTTTACATATTAAACAAAGGAACAAAATCTGGGGACATCTCTATTATCCCTGAAATAAAAAATATTGTATATAAAATTAAAAATAAAGTAGTAATAGAAAAAAATATTTTTTTATTTAGATATGATAATAAATAAATAAATAAATAAATAAATAAATAAATAAATGAAGTTGTAAAAAAATATTCGTTAATACCACTGATAATATCATTTATCCTTTCAATTATATCTAAACTTCCACCACCCAATGATGCTAATAAATATTCTCCTAATATA
>JALUMP010000009.1 GCA_027039745.1 Candidatus Parcubacteria bacterium | reverse complement strand
TAATGAAGAAATGCTTTTTAAGCATTGATGAGTTTAGAGACAGCGAGGCGAATCCCTACAATTGTCTTTCTTGCCACAAAACACCAAAACCAAGCAGTTGCTTGGTTTTGTTTGTGTTTTGTTCGGTTTGTCATTTTTATAAACATTTTTGAAATCATCTAAACTTATGTCAACTATGATATAATATCTCCCAATGAAAAAAGTTTTTTATAGAATTATCGCAGATATGATTTTTATTTTGCATGTTTTTTTAGTCCTAACATTAACTACTTTTTGGTATTTTCCAAACCTATATTTAATCTATATCTTCATTCTCATTGTCACAACAATCCTAGACACATATTTAGGTTACTGCATCTTAAGTAAAATGGAATTTCATACACGAAAAAAAATCAATCTAACACAAAATTACGATTATTCGTTCCTCACACATTATTCAAATAAAATCTTAAGACATCTTGGTTTCCAATTGTCAAACAATCTTATCAAAAAACTCATATTATCTTTCCTCTGAATATCTGTGTTTATAAACCTTTTGTATTGATTATATGCTTATTTTTTCTATTTCTAAAAATAACCAATAAAAAAAACAAACTAAGAGATTTCCAAAAAACCCACATCAAAACTTTCTTTAAAACACAAAAAAACCAAACAGAAAACTACTCATTAACCACAACCCCCATTCCAAATACTCTTTGACTATCACCAGCTAAGCCAGTGTCTTCTTCTTTTCCTTTTACTTCAATAAATCTATCTATAAAAGTATCTTTCGCTGATAACACTTGCTCTTTTAAAATTATTGGTCTTTTACCAGTCTGAGTAGCAGATGGAGTAAAACCAAGCTGGAAATAAACAGTTTTTGGGTCTGTCCTATATCCAATAAATTCTTCTACTTTTTTCAATGACCAAGTAATAGTTCTACTGTCTTCATCATAAGATAAATAAGCATTCTCTGGTGACTTAACACCCAAAAATTCAACATAATGAGGAATCTGAGCTTTTACAGTAACATCATCAATCTGACTATTAGAATTATATATCTTTCAAGCAACTGTATATGTTGTTTGTTCTCCTACCTTCGGGTCAACAGACCCAGTATTTTCAAATGGCCCATCATAGTAAAGTATGCTAGATTCTAAATTTACAATTGTCGGTATCTTTATAGTTTTATATATTGTATCTAAAACTTCATGAGAATTTTTAACAGAATTTTCATCAAAGTTTGTTCCTTTTACCTCCATTTTTAAATTAATCTCAGGGTCTTTAACATAACCTGCCAATTTTTCAAAAGGAATTATTTGCATTTTAAATTCTTTTTCGAAACTTTGAGACCCACTTAACGCAGCCAATGAGGGTTCTGTATTTTTATCTCACAGCATAATATTTTTTTTAGAATCAAAAAAACCATCTTCAAGTAACACAGTCTCTTTGTCAAAAAACTCTCCAGTTAATGTTCCTTTTATCTCTAAATCAGAAATTAAAGAATCTAAATTATTAGATAATCCAACCTTAAAAATCAATTGTTCTTTTGGTTGAGCCAATATTTCTTTATCAGAATAAAAATTTTGGCCATCCATTGCAACAGACAAACTAACATCAGGTTTCCTTATGGCTAATTGTTTTTCTGTTTTTGCAAACAGCGTTCTTATTTCATTTCTATAATCTTTTGAATCACCAACATCAAATAAAAAGAATTGATTATCTTTATTAAGCCCAAAAACTTTTCCAATCATATGAACAGATTTAGTTTCTCCCGGTTTTAATTCCTTAATTTTAAAAACATTTTTTGTCAAATCAGAAAAAACTGCTTTTGGTATTGCATTTTTAAGTTCAAAAGCTCTTGGATATTTTGCAATCACAACCAAGTCTTTTAAAATATGCTCTGCATTAGAAGTAACATCTAAACGCACTTCAAATTCCTTATTAGAAAACACTTCATTTGGCCCAAAACTTTCCACAAAAACAGGTGCATCTTCAATACTTATATTGTAACCTCTTTTTTTAGATAAAGTTGCCGATGATTTTTTAGCATGATAAAAAATAGATATCAAAATCTCTCTTTTATCACCAATCGCGCCGGAAGTTGAGACTCTAAATTTTTCTCTAGCTGTTTCTCCACTCAATAAGTCGCCCACCTTTCTCTCTTCTTTTTTAATAAAATCACCATCTGCAGATAAAGTTGAATCTGGATAATTCACAACAACACGCAAATCTTTATAATCAAAATCTGTTTGATTATCCACTTTAACCTGAAAATCTAAAACTTCACCAGATTTAGTAGTATTGGGGCCAATAACACTCAAAGTTAATAAATTATTATTGGTGTGACTAGAAAAGAAAAAAAGAAAGAAAAAAGTAAAAGCTATAGAAAAAACAAAAAAAACCAAAGCTCCAAAAAATATAAAAGAAAATACCGTTGGGCCTTTTTTTTCATATTTATATAAATTAGGGTTATCGATTAAAGACTTGTCACTATCGTCCCATTTATCTTTTACATTATATTTCTTCTTTTTAAACTTAGATCATTTTTCAGAAAAAGATTGGCTTCCCCTTTTATATAAACTTTGTTTTATCTCATCTATATGACTTTCATTTTTTTCATCATCCATATATTTAATTATAACAAAAAAAAACCAAGCAACAAATTTTGCTTAATTTTATTTTTTATAATTTATATATTTTCACGATATTTAGCTAACAGAATCAACAGTTCCTACCAACATATTCATAATTCCAAAAACAGAAAAAATTATAAACAAGCCCATAAGCCCATACATCATATGTTTTTTTCCTTCTTCTTTTTTGTTAGAATCATCTTGATTAGCCAAAAAAGAAACTAATCCATAAAAAAACCCAACCAAAGCCCCCGCCACCAAAAGTAACGTAATAGGTTGCAATATAGCAGAGTTAATTTTCTGCACAAGATGATGAACAGCACTTAGATCCATAATAAATTTACTAAAAAATTAATTTGTATACTTATAAACCGGCACATGAATCTGTGAAGTATCATCACCATTAAAAACAGTATCCTGTAAAACTCTCACTATTCCTCAAATAGAAGCCATTAAAAATATAGCTACCACAGATCAAACCATAAAATCTTTTCCTACTTTTTTGTCACCTTCCCCACTTGTTTTACCAAAAACAAATTTAAAAAGACCATAAAAAAATACTAAAGACACAAGCCCTACAATAAGAAGTTGTGCTTTTCCGATTAAACTTCCTGCAGTATCAAACAACCCATCAATCCCTGCTGCAAACATTACACTTGGTGAAGCTATTACCATAAACGCTACTAATCATTTTTTAAAATTATTCATATATAATATTATTTTAATTACCATTAATACCACTTAATTCTAACAAATAAGTTACAAAATACAACAAGTTATACCACAATCAAAAATTTTACTTCTATTCCGTTAATATCCACCTCTTCTCCATCTTCCACACTATCTGCATAATGCACAGCCTTTATTCCAGCAACTTTTTCCAACTCTTTAAGGTTGTCTTCAATAAAACCTTTCTTGTCTTCATCTATAAAAATCTTTAATTCAACAACATCACTTACCTGTAATTTTTTCTTTTTTCTTGCGCTTTGCACTGCTCTTAAAAATTCTCTAAAGTTACCTTCCTTCTTTAAATCATCATCTAATACAGTATCCAAAAATACTGCTAATTCATCTGTCTCTTCAGAAATATTTTTCAAAATATATCCAGGAATATTTTGCTTTTCTTTTGCAGTTTTTTTATCTTTTACAAAATAAATTTCTTTAATGTTTAATTCATCTTTTATAATTTCTGCTATTTCTATTTTTTTGGTAATTTTATCAGAAGCCCTCAAAACATATGCAGCAGCTAATGGCTGTCTAACCTTAATCCCCTCAGATACTCTTGTTTCAAGCCCAACTGAAACAATTTGCCTCGCTTCTTTCATTAAGTTAATAATTTCATCAGAATCTTTAAATTTATCTAAAATAGATTTTTTCACTACCGGCCAAAAAGACAAATGGACAGATTCAAAATCATCAGGATCTTTAAGCTCTTTCCATAACACCTCTGCCATAAATGGAGCAAAAGGTGCAATAACTTGAGAAAAAGTTTTTAATACTCATTTTGTAGTTGATAAGGCAAAATCTCTATCGTCTACATCATCACCTTTAAACCTATCTCTACCTCTTCTAATATACCAAGTAGATAAATCATCTACATATTCGACAAAATGTCTAGATGCTTCATCTAATTTATAATTCTCTAACCCATCTGACACATCCTCTACCAACTTATTAGTTAAAGTTATAATCCATTGATCTAAAACATTGGGAGACTTTGTCTGATTTTTTTCTTCTTTCTGTGTATCTTTATACAAATTATAAAATGCTAAAACATTTTTAGACTTCATAACCACCTTTTTCATCATTTCATCAACGCCTTTTTCCGCAAAAGCTAAAGATTCTGATCT
>JALUMP010000008.1 GCA_027039745.1 Candidatus Parcubacteria bacterium | reverse complement strand
GATTTGAAATTAGCTAAATGAAAAATTTAAACGGGAAAATTTGCCAAATTTTAGAATTTGTGATTATCCGAAAAATGATAGCAGAACCGCTAAATTTCGCGACGATTTTTTCCCACTACGCCCCGAAAGAAAAAGCGATAAACCGCAAACGATTTTTAAATGAAAATTAACGTTCGCTACTGAATTTACATAAGGCAAATTGAAAAACGAAAAACGAAATAAGGAAAGCCAGCTGGTAACATTGTATATACGCCATAGCGGGATTTGTGCCTAATTTTTTGGTTCGTGATTGTTTGCACCGCAAAAATTCTGCGAATTTTTTAGCGGTCAAAAATTAAAAAAGTTCGCAGAAATTTTGCTATCTTTGGTTCTAAATTGAAAAATACGAGAACATAAGCCCGCTACGGCGCATATACTGACCGTTACCAACTATATTGATAAAAATTAAGAAATATGGATTTGATTAAATTGATTATTAAAATAATAAGATGGATTGTTGGAATTTTTATATTAATATTCTCAATAGTAGGCTTCTTTTCTTCACAAGAAATTGTTGGATATGTATTAGCTTCAATTTTTGGATTATTGGCTGTAATTGTGATACCATATACATATGACTGGATTTTTAAAAGACAAAGAAAAATTCAAAATATTGAGATTGAAGAAAACAACGCAAAAACAAAAGAAAAAAATACTTCATCTAAAAATAAAAAAGTTGGGTTTTTAGATAAACAATTGATAAAGAATATTCTAATTGATAACATTGTCAAGAATTTTCCTGATTATAAAACAAATCAAATCAACTTGTTAATTGAAAAAATTCCATTATTGAAAGAAGAAGAAATTGAAAAATTAAAAAATGAAATGGAAATGCGGTATGATGAAATAATTAATTATGAAAATGTAAATGAATTAGGTGAAAAATATCTTAATGCATATTCTGAAATCTTTTCAGGTGAAAAATCAAAAGTTATTGAAAACAAAATTAACACTAATAAAGTTGAAATTTTAATATCAGAATGTATCTCAAACGATGATGCATTAGACCCTGATGAATTACAAAACATTATAAATTACAGTAAAAAATTAGGAGTGGACAAATATGACACAATTGATAAGCTTCGTAATTACTTTTCTTACCCGATTTTAAATTGGGAACTTGATAATGGAATTTTCCCTAATGTAAAATCAGATTTTATTTTACAAAAAAATGAACAATGCTTCTATTCGAATAATAATGCTGAAATGTTTACAAGAAAACAAGTTACAACCCGAGTAAATTATGGTGGACCCAAGGTTAGATTAAAGATAGCGAAAGGTTTAAGCTATAATTTGGGTTCATACAATGTTCAAATGAAAAAAGAATTAAAAGATATTTCTCACGGTATTGGAGTGTTAAATCTAACAAACAAAAGAATACTGTTTAAAAACTCTGAAAAAAATACAACAATTAGATTGTCCGCAATTGTAGATATTGAACCGTATTCTGATAGTGTTGTTATATATAAATCATCTGGTAATCCATTGATTTTTAAAATATCAGATGGTGAGAAATTTTATCAATTATTAAATGCTGCAATAAAAAATTACTAAATACAGTTGGTAACAAAGTGTATAAGTAATGGCGAGCAATGTGCTAAAAGTGAACAATATGCGTGAAATTAACAATAGTGCGATAGTGAACAAAAGTGCGGAAAATTCCGCCACTACTCATACACATAACCGTTGGTAGCCATTAAGAAAAACGATAAAAATTTAATTAATAATCTTAAAATTATTAGAATTTGATATTTTTTTTATCTTTTTTTTGTTTTTCATATTTTTTTTATTAGTTTTACGCTATAATTAAAAAAATGTTTGTTAGTAGCCATTAAGTGGAGACCGGCGGTAATAAATTCAATAGCGCACCGACTAATTCGGATAAAGAAACTGGCAAAAATCCTAGGTAAAAGTAAGCCAATTAAACACAAAAAAAAAGGAATTTAATTACCCCCAAGGTTGAAAATCTTGATTGCTACCGGCGGTCAGGAATAAGCCGAAAAGCTGACCTTAAAAAAAGGAGTAGGTGTAATTTAAAACGCTTCTTATGAAAAAAATTAGTTTTATCTTTTTGCTATTAGCAAGTTTAAATCTAATGGCACAAAACAACAATTGACAAGGTGACGAAACTGATACCGATTATCAACAAATGCGTAGTAGTCATTATTATGACGGATTTAATAATGCAAATGTTCGCTCAATGACTGTTGACGAACTAAAAAATGTAAGTTTTCAAAATACAACACCGATAACATTTAATGTATTTATTCATGATTTGAACAATCAAACTCTAAACGAATGTGATTATTTACACGGAATTAAATATTTGAATGAACAATTTAACCAATTTCATTTTTATTTTAAATACATAGGTCACGATCATGATTCTGACACCAACAATTCCATACCTAACGTATTAAATGTGTATCTAATCAATAATTCCGGTGGTCAAGCTATAGGACCAGATAATATAAGAATAGGACAAATATGTTTTGATGAAGATTCACCATTTATTCACACATCAACTATTGCACATGAATTTGGACATATTTTCGGAATAAATCATACATTTTTAGGAACAGGTTCTAATCAAGGTAACTTAAATACATCCATTACTAACCCTTGTTATCATATACCTCAAGATTGGGCTTATTTTCCTAATTTCTCATCTAATTCTGAAAATGTAACTAGGGACCCAAGTGATCCAAATTACAATGCAGATAGTAAAGGAGATTTTATAGCTGATACACCAGCTACACAAAGAATCCCAAATGTATGCCCTGATAGCAACACTTCATATATATTTGTATATATACCCGAAGTTGTTGATCAGGTTGGTGAACCTTATGTAGATCCATTCAACATTGTAACTAAAAATTTTATGTCTTATGTCCCCTTTAGAAATCAATTTACAATAGGACAAGGCGTTAGAATGAGACAGATTGTTCCAAATAATCCCTATATTCAACCCTATTTGTCCGACATTAAAGAACTTTACAAACCATACGATCATAGAATTGGCACCCCTAATAGTAACACAACACCTATCATTAGTGCTGTTGAAGCACCGGACAAACCTGGCTATGTTGATGTTAAAAGACCGACTAATGAATATTGCGTTTTTCAGCCGGGTTACACCTATCGTATCTTTACCATTAATTCTGGTAATTATACGACCGGTGATGTTGTAAATCCTAATGATGCTACATTAAGAGATACTCATTATCCCGACAATTCTAGTTGTCCTGTACGAGTATCAGGTATCGTTTTTGGCGTTCAAATACCCGAAATATCAGGAGACATTATAATGTATGATTATAGAGATACCAATAGTACAGCCAGTCCTTACACAATAACAAGAGAGCCGGTCATTACAACTGACATTCATACAACTAACACCCCCGGTGCCCCAAATGGTGTTGATACCACTTTAAATCAACAACAAAGTGCTGACCCAAATTTAATAAACAATTTGGAAAATCATAAATATCACACTATTAAAAAAACAACTGAAACCGGTGTGCAGATTCAAAAAACTATTTACAAGCAATAAAATATAACTATGAGACTATTTGTCAAGTTTTTTTCTTAATTTTGAGAATAACTTGACAAATAGTCTTTTAAAAAATTCAAGTAAAATGAAACAAAAATACTTTTTTCTTTTCTTTGTATTGGTCATGACTATAAACGTCTTTTCGCAATACACTAATATTCCCGATCCTGTTTTTGAACAATTATTGATAGATCAAGGTATTGACAGTGATCATACCATTAACGGACATATCTTGACAAGTGATGCTTACAATGCTACAAGACTAAATATTCATGCTTTATCCGGTAGTGGTGACATGGTTCATGATATTACCGGCTTGCAAGATTTTATCAATATACATAGATTGGATATGGCAACTACAACTATTTCATATTTGGATTTAACAAACAATAGCCAATTAGACACTCTTTATCTAGGTGGCATGTATGATTTAGATAGTATTAATACACGACATAATATAAATCTAAAATTTTTACAAATGAACGATATAGGCTTTTTTAACAACAACTACACCAAAATAGATTTAAGCCAAAATACACAATTGGAATATCTAGATTGCAGGGAGTCTCGTCTAAACCAATTGGATGTTTCAGGTTTAGTAAATTTACACGTGCTGTTAGCAGGCAATCCAGTATTTCATGCAGACAATCCTCATAATTATAATGTCATTTCTACACTAGATTTATCACATAATCCAAATCTTGAATTTTTAATGATTGAAAATACAGGCTTACAAAATATAAGTTTTCCACAAAATTCACATCTAAAAACCATTTATATGAGAAGACAAAATCTAACTGATTTTTCGGCTGACGATTTACATTTATTGGAAAACTTGTATTTAGATTTTAATGAATATTTACAAAATTTAGATTTAA
>JALUMP010000007.1 GCA_027039745.1 Candidatus Parcubacteria bacterium | reverse complement strand
ATCAAAAAAGTAGAATATCTTTTAAATCATAGACCACGAAAAAGATTAAACTACTTAACACCACATCAGGTTTTTGTTGAGAAAAAAAATCCGTCTAAAGTGTTGCACTTCAAAGGTTAATTTAAGTTGCTTATATGTTTTTGTCTATTTTAATAATCTGCATAGGACAAGCTTTTGCAGCCTCCTTATTGTTTTCAAGCTCGTCAATATCGACTTCAGATACGATAAAATCCCCTTTTTTCTTACCCCCAATTAAATCAGCCTTACCATCATCTTTGTTCATTTGTCATTGTCTTTTTGCATAAATAGCACAAGAGCCACAGCCAATACAATCGTTTCTTTTGTGCGAGATCTTAAATTTTTTTGTTCCCATATTTTAGATAAATTAATATATTTAATATATTAAAAGTATATCATGAAAGGTTTACAAAAAAATATTTAAATTTTTATGTTTTTATTGTAAAAGCTTGCAGTGACTTTTTTTTGACGATAGCGTAGCCATCGTCTTTGCGAACGCATGTGAAGCAATCTAGGAAACAAAACAAAAAACTAGATTACTTCACATTCGTTCGTAATGACAGTTTTTCTAGATTGCCACGCTTTTTCCGCTCCGCTCCAAAAGCCCGCAAAGACGGTTTTTTTTGGCAGATTATATTCGTCGTTTGCTCGGTCATAACAATAATTCTTCATTTCATTTCTTATTTATTTTTACGACTCTCGCTTCTCTATAATATAGAATTTATCATTTAGCCTGACAATTTCGTCTACTTTAATTGACACTACTGTTTTTTGTTTTGCTTCTTCTACAACTTTATCATCTACTCTCATTTCATTAATCTTTCCTTTTACGACACCTGTTTTGTTACCAGTAAATAAAAATTCTTGGTTTAATTTTATATCTCCTGCTTCTAACATAATGTCTGCCACCATCACTTTTGGATAAAAATGAACAACTCTTCCTTTAAAAATTTTTTCTTCTGTAGCTTTAGAGCCATAAACATTAGAATACTCACCGATTTCTTTTCCTAAAAAGAAATTTCCATGAGAAAGCTTTCTGTTGAATACTTTTTCTAAATCTTTAAAATACTCTTTTATTTTTTCTTTGGTGTATTTTCCATCTTCAATATCTTGCAAGGCTTTTTTGTATGTTTTTACAATAGTATAAACATATTCTGGAGACCTACCCCGCCCCTCAATTTTTAAAACTGAAATTCCGGCATCTATAAATTTATCTAAAAAATCAATGGTGCAAATATCGGCTGCCGACATTACGTAATGATTATCTATAACAAGCTCTTTACCATTTTCTAAATCTGTTACTTTATAAGCGTGTCTACAATTTTGCAAACATGCTCCCCTATTGGCAGAAGCGTTGTGGGTATACAAGCTCATCCAACATCTACCAGATTGTGCAACACATAATGCCCCATGCCCAAAAACTTCTATTTCCATAAGCCTTCCTTCGTTGCCCAATAAGTTTTCTTCTTTTATTTTCTCACTTATTGCTTTGATCTGGTCTAAAGTAAGCTCACGAGCCAACACTACTCTGTTTGCCATTTTGGCAAAAAATTTAACAGCTTCATAATTTGAAATTGAAAACTGAATAGTAGCATGCACTTCCATATCAATCTCGTTACAATAATTTAAAACAGCAAAATCAAAAGCAATAATTGCATCTACTCCACTTTCTTTTGCCCTGTCTACGAGCTTTCGAGCTATTGTAATATCATGGTCATAAAGAAGCGTGTTGACCACTAAATATGTTAAAACATTGGCTTTTTTGGATCTTTTTACAATCTCTGCCATATCATCAAAAGTAAAGTTGGCAGAGGCTCTAGCACGCATATTTAGCTGTGTAACACCAAAATATACAGAGTCTGCTCCTGCTTTAATCGCAGCTTCTAGGCTCTCAAAGCTTCCTGCTGGTGCCATTATTTCTAATTTTTTCATAATTACATTTTATCTATAGTTTTAATACCGAGTAAATCTAGACCCTTGCTCATTGTTTTTCCAAATATTTCTAATATTGTAAAATTATAATTAAAATTTGGATTTGTATCATCTAAAATCTTTGTATTTTCATAAAAAGAGTTAAACTTTTTTGACAAAACATAAAGATAATTTGCAAGATGATGGGGTGAATAACTATCTAAAGATTTTTTTACTTCTTCATCAAATCTATAGAGAATTTTCTCTAAATCAGAAATATCTCCTCTTGATTCTGGCAACGGATCAACCCCCACATACTTATCTTCACTTTTCTTATTATAAATAGATTTTGCTCTCACAAAAGTATACAACAAAAAAGATGCAGAGTTTCCTTTTGGGTCTGTGTCTTTGTCTAAATCAAAGACGATATTTTTCCCAGCAGACACTTTTAAAATAGAATACTTCAAAATACCAATAGCTAATTTTTCTGAAATATCTTTTTTCTCTTCTTCTGTAAAATCACGCTCTTTCATTTTATCTAAAACTTTTTGTTGAACTTTAGAAATTACATCTGTTGCAAGTGGAACATTGCCATAACGTGAAGATATTTTTTCACTTCCAGCAAAACTCATTCTGCCATGTTGAATATATGTTGATTTTTCTGAAATTTCTTTTAACTCATCAACTAAAGAAGAAGATTTTTTAACAAGCTGAAAATGTTGAGCTTGCTCTACATCTGTCAAAACCAAAGACTTGTCTAGATTATCAAAATAATTTTTCTTTTGTTTTATGCTTAAAAGTCCAAGATCTTTGGCAAGATATGTTCCAAAACCATCAGAATTGATAAAAACATTATCAAAAAGCCCATATTTTGAACCCTCAAAAATAATAGCCTCGCTTTCTTTAGATTTTACAAAAACTTTGTTTAAATTGTTCAGAACAATTTTTTTGCCTTCTATCTCAGATTCTGACTCGTAAATAATATCTTCAAATTCTGAACCAAGCTTTTTTGTGATTTCTTTAAAATGTTCTAGCGATAAATTTTTCCCAACGTTGTATATTTTAAGGTCTAGACCTTCCTTTTTTTCATATAAATCAATATTTATTTGATTGATTTCTTTTTTTATATCTTCATCTTCTTTATATTTTTTGGTTCCCAAAACATATGCATCTGCAATTTGTTGCAAAGTTAAATTATCAATATTTAAATTTTGATTTTTAATAGCCCAAATAGTTTTTGCAATTCCTGGTGAAACATCAGAAGGGAATGAAAGAGTTTTCAAATGATTTCCAAAATGTCCAATAATTCTACCCAGAGACTCGCCAATAGAATTATTAACTAAATGTCCAATATGAAATGGCTTGAATAAATTTGGAGAAGAATGTTCCAGTAAAATATTCTTACAATTTTCATTATCTACTGGGTATATACTTCTGAACTCTCCATCAACAAAAGTGTCTCTTTTTTTGTTTACAAATGCTGCGTTTTTGTTATTCTCATTCAAATAATCTTTATAAAATGTTTTTGACAGAAAAAAATTTAAATATCCTGCTCCAGCGACTTCTACTTTTTCAATATATTCATCTTTTTCAATATTGTTTAAAATACCTTCAGCAAGCTCTCTTGGGTTTTTACCTTCTTGTTTTGCCAAAGCTAAAGCTAAATTAGACGAAAAATCACCATGTTCTACCAAATCTGGATGTTGTAAAACAATAGTTTTTGGAATTTCTATTTTAAGCTTACTCAAAGAGTCTTGCAGTAAGTTTTTGATTTTATTTTCAATATTCATATTTATTTATTATTTATCAAGGTGAACATCCATTTGTGGAAATGGTATTTGGATATTTTCTTCTTTAAATTTTTTGTAAACTGCCATACCAACTTGATGAACAGTTCTACCTTTTAAAACTGGTTTTTCTACTCAACACAATAAAGATAAATCCACAGACGAAGCACCAAAGGCTCTAAATCTAACTCTGGGTTTTGGATCATCACAAACAAAAGTATTATCTTTTGCCACTTCTAATAATACTTTTTTTACAACATCCAAATCAGAGTCATATGAAACTCCAACACCTACTGAAACTCTAAATTTTTTGTGAGGGCCACCTGTTTCATTGGTAACTTTGTTATTGCCCATAATAGCATTTGGAATTGTAATTTCAGAATCACTTCTTGTTAAAATACGAGTACTTCTTACCCCAACATGAATAACCTGCCCTCTTTCTCCAGAGTCCAAAGTAATAAAATCTCCAATTTGATAAGGCTTATCGGCTAAAATAAATACACCAGAAATTAAGTTCGCTAAAGTGTCTTTCGCTGCAAAACCAACAGCAATACCCATTACCCCTGCAGAAGCAAGTCATGCCGTCATATTTATTCCCCAAATAGTCAACAAGACATATATGCCGCTGATAAAAATTATTAAAAGAGCCAAATTGTTAAAAAGTGGAATGGACTGATTATTTACAAAAGAAGTTTTTGTTGATTTTGCTAAAAAATTAACAAAAATTTTAATTGATTTCACAGACGGTTTTAATCATACGATAAC
>JALUMP010000006.1 GCA_027039745.1 Candidatus Parcubacteria bacterium | reverse complement strand
AAATCCCTGTCCAATTCTAATATTGCGGACTTTTGATAAAATCTTTATTCAATTTTTCATTTATCAGTTTCATTTTTATCTTTTTTCGGTTTGAAAACGAATTTTGTTATGATTTTTCTGATTTTTTACTTGATTTTTCCATTTTTGGGCAAAACCACCTTCTAAAATTCCAAAAATTTCGGCTTCGCCGATTATAAAAAATCGCTTTCGCTGATTTTTGGCTTTGTTTTTAGCAAGAAGTCTCGAAAAAATTTTCGCAAAACAACTTTTAAATTTTTTGTTTTATTGCGGGCGATTTTTAAGTTCTGCACAACGTCTCGGCTATGGTTAGTACGGGATTTCGAAGGACTGAACTTTCGATTAAGCACTTAGCCAAATTTTTAATTTTTTCTTTTTCAATATTAACGCAAAATTGAAAATTTTGCGGACTTCATTCAAGGCACTTCACTTTGGGTTAAGCACCAAAACCCGTATTAACTATAGCCATTGTTGGCAGTAGTGTTTATTTCTTCAGTCATTTTATTAATTTTCGGTTGTAAAATCCATATTCCAACAAAATAAAACCATAACATAAAAAATTCACCTGTAAAATCTCCAAAACTTACTTCTTTTTGTAGTTCCACTGTTTTAAATGTCTTTGCGACAAAATACATAGAGTAAAATATTCCAAACATAGATAATAAATGAAGTGGTAAAATTATTCCAACCATTCCACCTACAAACCCGCCACTTGGTTCAGTTCCGTTTTGCATTATTCCGCTAAATATTCCGCCAATAAAAAGAGAGATAGAGAATATATAAACTAATGGAATAAAGAAAAATATTTTAAATTTCTTAGTTTTCATTTTTATATTCTCAGGTATTTTTTTTTGTAATCCTATCGCTATTGACCAAAACCAACCAAAGAATATTCCCATAGATAGTATCATAATTATTGGAAAAAATTTCATTACATTAAACATTTCTGTTGGGTCAGGATTTGTTTCAGAATTGATATTTGAAAACATTGTTCCCATCATTATTATTTGGAATAAAATTGGAATTCCAAGCATTAGAGTGAATAATTGCCAATGTTTTGCTTTTAAAAATCTTTCTATCATAATTTTCTGTTTTCCTGTTTCGTTTTTTTCATTACTGCCAACGGTTTGTATAAGAACAGTAAGGGGTTTTTAAGCACTTACTTTTCGGTTTATCACTGAGCCAAATTTACAATTTTTTCTTTAAAAAACAACACGTAAAATTGTAAATTTTGCGGACTTTGTAAAATGCACTAAATTTTGAATTAAGCACTTAACCCCTTATTGTTTTTATACTTTGTTGGCAATAGTGTGCTTTTTATTAATTTATCTAACATCTCTATTTCTTCTGCATTTATCAAGTTATTCCTGCGTTTATTTTCAATTTTCGAGATATGATTACCTTTGTATGGATTTAATAGTTCGTATTTAACTTTACCATAAATTATTTTTTGAACTTTCCGATTTAATTCTCTCTCTAATTCATTTATTTTTTCTTTACTTTTAAGTCTTTCTTCAGTTACATCTTGATACTTTCCGAAATGACAATAAAAATATTCATAATCATATTCTTCTGGATTAATTATTTTATTTCTTATCTGTGAATGTATTTTGTTATATGAAAAATGATTTCCAACTCTTGAAATTACAGGATTACAACCTTCTCGATTATCGCCAACTTTTCCTATGTATATTTTAATTGTTTCCGCTTTATCTTTTGGTATAGCGATAAAAATATAAACAGCCCATTCTCTTTTGGTTGCTTGCCCTGATATTTTAAAATTTCCTATTTCCATAATTTTTATTTGTGAATGGAGGAGAAAGGGAGGAATCGAACCTCCCACACATTCTGTCTTGAATTCAGTTAATAAGTTTCTATTTATTTTCTATGTTTTATAGTCAGAAGTTTGACCGTCTTTCTCCACGAATGTGACTCCTATAACCATACTTTTAATAAAATTCATTATTTCTGTTCTTTTCAGAATGTTTTTAATACTTTCTATTTTTTTCATAATCATAGTTTTTATTATTGTTATTAAATTAATTATATTAATCGTCAAACAAACTCTGACTAAGAACATAGCAAAGTCAATAGACTTACTAACCTTAAGAATCAAGATTGTCATCTCAAATCGAGATATATTTTCAATGAACTATTCATTTTTTTTTTCATTATTGCCAACGGTTTGAATATGGGGCGTTTGGCATTTTGGAACACCTCGTTTTCAACTTACCGTAAATTTTATTTATTGCTATAATTTTTATTTTTACTACAACCTGCCAAATGCCCTATATTTGTTGTTACCTGCTGGCATTTATTTCATTCCTAATTTTCTATTCTGTTCTAATAATTTGATTGCTTCTGATAATCGTTTTTGTTTTGTTTCTTCTTTTTTTGCACTATTAATCCATAAGACATACTGCTTTCTGTGACTTGGTGAAAGGTTATTAAAATTATTCCACGCTTTCTCCTGTGTTTTAAGTACCTCCTCTATATCAGGTGTTAAGCTATCACCAATAGATGAACGAATTTTTAAAAAATCTTTTTCATATTCTTTTCGGTTTCTATAAACATTAAGTCCTACTGTTGTCATCATTCCAGTCTTTATCATTCTTTCCGCAATGTCAATATTTGTGGGTGACCATTTACTATTTGTTCTACGTGGTGTAAATCTGTGTGTATATTTTTCGTCATCTATTCTTTTCTTTATTCCATCAATCCAACCGAAACAGATGGCTTCCTCTATTGATTCTTTATAAGTAATCGTTAGTTTATCTGTATGTTTCTTGTAATAAACAAGCCATATCTCTTTCTTGTTAGAATGATTTTTTTCTAACCAATCTCGCCATTCTTTTCTATTTCTTACTTCAAGTGTTTCCATTTATGTAATTGGTTAATAAATTTATCTTTTGTGTCCAATATTCTTTCATTTCGTTTCGCTGTTCCGAGTTCAATAATTTCTCTTGATGGATTGCAATTGTCGTTTTGGTTTCATTTCCAATTACTCGAATTTGAACCGTTGACATATTTTCCCAAGTTTTCGGTTTCCAATTCAGGCGAATATGTGAATTCGGTTTGAAAACTCGAACAAATCCTGTTATCCCGTTTTCAGTTTTAAATTCCTTTTTCAATTCGAGTTCAGAATTTAATTTTCCGAGCCAAATTTTTAGTCCGTTTTCCGAGAATAGAAAATCCCATACTTTTTCATTCGAAACAGGAATTGTTTTCCTTATTCCGAATTGAAATCCAACGTCTTTTGTTTTTCCTACTTGATTTTCCATTATATCAAGAACATTAAAAAAATTGAAAATTCGTAAAACACTTTCATAAAACCATATTTTAGTCCTTTTTCTTTTTTACTTCAATAATCGAAAAAACAATTCCAAAAATAATTGCTAAACGGAATGAAGTCTCCCAATCAATTGATGCTACTTCATGAAAAAGTAAACTCCATATATAGGTTACTCCAACAGTCACAATCAGTGTAATGGAAAAATATGTGATAAATCCAATTAATAATTTTTTAAGTTCCATTTTACCTCCTTTTTTATTTTATGTTTTAAAATTCTTTACCAAAAGTCATTCCTTTGCTTGCAGGTAACGGTTAATATATGGCGTCGTAGCGGGCTTATATTCTCGTAACTTCGCCTTATGCAACAAAGATAGGAAAATTCATAGAATTTTTCTATCTTTTTATTTGCATTGGAAAATTCTATGAATTTTCCGGTGCAAATACGCCTAAACATTGAAGTAGGCGAGAACCCCACTATGCGCTATATATAGTGTTAGCGGTATTATTTGTTATTAATTTACCATTTATAAAAACCATATCTTACTACAAAATTATATTCACTATAATCCTGATAATGTTGATATTCAACTCCAAATTTTAAATTTCTCCAAAAACTTTTATTTTCTGATATTCCTTGCAAAATAGATATGTTGTATTCATTAAAATTTTTAAAAACTTTTAGGTTTGCACTTATATAAGTTAATGTATTATTAAAATTTTTACTGATTCCTATTAAGGCACCATTGTTTTGTTTAGCGGGCTCAGAAAAGTTTTCTTTAAATACATATCCGAATAAAAGATTGATTCTGCCAATAAAATTATTTTCTAAAATAAATTCATAGTCATTTATATTTAATTCCTGATACTTCCGTTTTTGAAAAGACGCAATAGCCGATAATCTGAATCGGTTTTCGCTAATTAAGTTATTTTTTTTCAGGATGAACTTAATATCATATTGGGATTTTAGATTTGTTTTATAATTAATTTGTCCTGATAAATTTACATTTTTACCAAATAAATGATTTCTTTTTTGATATATGGAAAATCCATAAGGATACCTTTTAAAATCACCAAAATATCCAAAAAAAGTGTAAGTGTTTGGGCAACGAAAAGCTACAAATTTTGCCGTGCTATCTTTTTTTAATCGTATTGTGTCTCCTTTGTATTTTGCCGCTTTTATAATTTTATCAAGATAACCGGAAGAGGAAATTCGTATGGTTGCTGTATCGCTTACTGTTATTCTAAATTTTCCA
>JALUMP010000005.1 GCA_027039745.1 Candidatus Parcubacteria bacterium | reverse complement strand
ATTTTGGGAAATGAATTTTGATATTTTAAGGCAAAAACCTAAAATTTTTAGTTTTGAGGAAATATTTGATATAGAAAAATTAGATTTTAACTTTTTAAAAACAGATAAAATCAAGTATTTAAATTTACATAATATCATTTTGGTACATACAAAAGCTAGTTGAATCGGGAATTCTTGAAATCTTGACAAGTGAGTTCTGTTGTTTAAAAAAATAAGAGAGAGGCATAGGTCTTTAGAATTTATTTTTATTGGGGGTGGTTCAGAAATGAATGATTTTAAATATATATCTAAAAGATTAGATTTTAAGGTATATTCTTTTATAAATCAATTAAGTATTATAGAGTTAGCCAGCTTTTTGTTAAAAGCAGAATATTTTTTAGGAATTGATAGTGGGCCAGCAAATTTATCATATCTTACAAAAACAAAAGGAGTTAGTATTTTTGGTAATGGCCCTCAACTATTTTTGCCATATTATAAAAAAAATTTTTTTGTTGATGTGAGCAATAAAAGAAATATTTTTGGAAGATTTTTTTTCTTTAAAGAAAGTAAAATAATGAAAAAAGTAACAGTAAATAATATTTTAAAAAACTTTTAAATTGTTATAAAGAAACAATAGTAAGTATTTTTTATTAGTATTTTTTATACTTTTTGTTAATATATAAAGTATGTTAAATATTATTTCACGTTTTAAGGTTATAAAGGAAGAAGATAAAACTCTCGCTGTGCAAAAGATAGTGTCTCAGGCAACACCAGATTTTGATTTTTTCTTTATGATGGTCTTATCTGTTTTGATGGCAACTTTTGGATTATTAGATGGGAATGAAACTGTTGTTATAGGGAGTATGTTATTAGCTCCTTTAATGAATTCTATTTTAAGTTTAGGTCTTGGGCTCTCAATGTCTAGCACAAGGGTTATTTCAAGGTCATCACAAACAATGCTAAAGTCTGCTGGTGTTGCTTTGGTGGCAGCAGGGGTTGTTACGCTTTTATTTGCATTAGGTAAAACAGGTAGTGATATTTTAAACCCTGTAATTGTTTCCAGAACAGCTCCTTCATTGCTTTATTTTATGGTAGCTTTTTTGTCTGGTATTGCTGTTACTTATACTACAATAAAGCCACACCTGTCTTCTGCATTAGCTGGCGTGGCTGTTTCTGTGGCGTTAATACCACCATTAGCTGTTGTTGGTATTGGTTTAGTAAGTTTTAATTTTCCTGTTGCGTTAGGGGCAACTTTGATGGTTTTGGTAAATATTGCTGGAATTATTTTTGCGTCAATGGTTTCTTTTTCTTTAATGGATGTTCACCATAAAAGATATTTGGCAGATAGGGTGATTTTAAATGAAACAAAAAGAGTAGAAGAAGAAGAAAAAAAAGTAGAGGAAATTTCTAAAAATATCAAGTAATTTTATATATGCAAAAGATTGTTATTATTTTATTTTTAACTATTACCCCTGTTTTGTTTAGTTTGTATGTTATAAATTTTTATTATCAAAATAATATAAAAAAGAATATACCGTTGGTAAAAGAGTTTGAAAAAACTTTAATAAAAAAAGACATTAATAATTTTTTAAAAGAGAAAATAGATGATCAAAAAAAAGATGATATTTTTGTAAAGAATGATGAAAATATTGATAATGCTGTAATAAAAAACAAACAAGTAAAAGTAAATATTTTAGAAACAAATAAAGAAGACAAAAAAAAGAAAGTTATTTTACAAGAAGAAGAAAAAAAAGAAAAAGAGCAAGAACCAAAATGTGTATATAATCAAGCTTATCAAGAAAATTATGAGCCCGATAGTATTTCTGATATTTTAAAAAATGCCAAAAATTGTTATGTGTTAATTGACCCATTTTTAGATAAGGCTTTTTCTAAAATTTTGGATATAAAAGAAAAAGGAAATGAAGTGGGGTGTTATATGAGTGTTGGAACAGGAGAAGATTGAAGAGATGATTTTGGGAAGGTAAAACCATATCTTGCAAAAAAAGTTTGGGATGACTGAGAAGGCGAGTATTTTGTAAGTATTATATCTACAGAATTAAAAAAGGTTATGAAAGATAGAATATCTAAATTTTCTTCTTTTGGTTGTGGTTGAGTGGAGTTTGATAATATGGATTGAGGTAGTGATGATGAGTATAAAAAAAAATATGGATTAGAAATTTCTCAACAAAAAACTGAAGAGTATGTAATAGAGTTATGTAAATATACAAAGAGTCTCGGTATGAAATGTATGGCAAAAAGCACAACTTACGGAAATAATATTTTTGATGGATTAACAGTAGAGTCATATATTGATGATTTAAATTGGTGGAATAATCAGGAGATGAAAAATATTTTAGCCAAAGATAAAATTGGTATAGTTGTGCATTATAACGAAAAAGATTGTGAAAAAAGATTTAATTATTATAAAAATATTTATGGTAATAAAGTTTCTTTTATTTGTGAAAATAAGAAGTTAAAAAAGTATCAGCATTAAAAAACTAAAGACATAATCTTTAGTTTTTTAATTTATTCTTTTATTTAGTATCTTTACAAGATTCTAAACAATCTTTTTTTCCTTGTGCGTCTGGAATCATATTACACATTTCACAAAGATTTGTGCCTGAAATATTTTTATCTGATTGATTGTTTTTAGGTGATTTTAAATTCATCATAGCAGGATTCATCATGTTTTCCATGCTCACAAAATCAATATCTGTTGGAATTTCAAGTAATGACTTATCAGAGTTTCATGTTTGGCATTTTAAACCAGGTACATTAAAATTATTCTTTTTTAAGTCTTCAATATTAATATTTGGAGTAAAAGATTCATTTTTATCATCCATTTTCATTTTAAATCCTTTGTTGCTGCCACCTCCACTTAAAGTATTAGCAATTATTCCTTTTCCTCACAAATAACTATATTCTCCATCTGTAATCATGTGTATATCTTTTTGCCCTTGAACTTCTTGAGCCAAAGAAGAGTCATACCTCATTTTTTTACCTAGAATATAGATAGTAGATGTTACTGAGTTTTTGTCTCCACCTACTGATACTGCTTGAGTACACATTATTCCTTCGTCTGGATTTAGATTAATTAGTTTATTAGTAATTGAGTTTTGTTGGTCACTATTTGTATTTAACATCATATAAACAAGCCCTACTAAGACCAATGATATTAAGGACCCTATAATAATTTTATTTTTCATATTTTTATAAATTAACTATATAAAAATAATAACATGATTATGAAAAATTAAAAATTATTTTGTGCCCAGAGCGAGAGTCGAACTCGCACGAGTGCAATACTCACAAGCCCCTCAAGCTTGCATGTCTACCAATTTCATCATCTGGGCGATTAGTGGTATTTTAACATAATATAAAAATGATATAATAATTTTTATAATTGCTGTTGCCTTGGTCTTTTGGTATTATGTATATAAAAATAAAATAAAGTTTTATGAATGAAATAAATTGTAGTGAATTAAAAGAAAAAATAAACAATAAAGAAAATATTATTTTGGTTGATGTAAGAGAAGTGTATGAATATGAATCTGGAAATATCGGTGGTATAAATGTGCCAACTAGTTCTATACAATCAGAATATAAAAAAATACCAAAAGATAAAGATGTGGTGGTGTATTGTAGGACAGGGGCAAGATCTTCAATGGTTATTAATTTTTTAGAACAAAATTTTGGATATAAAAATTTAATAAATTTAAATGGGGGAGTAATTTTTTGTTAAAGATATTTATATAGGTTTTTTGTTTTCAGATGTTACAATATTATTAAGAAATGATAGTAAATAAAAAGTTTTTCAAGAGGTTTTTTTTAAATAGTTTGAATAAAAAATTATTCTTGGTTTTTTTATTGGCTATTTTATTACCTTTGGTGTTGGCATCGTATATTAGTTTGCAATTGGTTGGAAATATTTTAGTAGATGACGCATTAAATAAAACGATGCTGCAGTCTAAAAATCAAACAAATACTTTAACGTTGTCTCTAAAAAACCTATATAATCAAACTGAATTTTTGTCACACAATAAAATTATTTTAGATTTTTTTTCTATAATAAACCAAGATATAAAGAAAGATAAAGGGGAGATAAATAATATCAAAAATTATAAAAACTTATTAAAGGAATATATTTTTCATAATATTACAGAAATTGTTAAAGTTAACAATAAAAGCATTTATCAATTTAGATTAATGAATCTAGATGGACAAGAGGTATTAAAAATTGCTTTTGATAAAGAAAAAAAATTAAGATTTTTTAATCAAGATGAATTACAAAATAAAAAAGATAGATATTATTTTAAAAAAGCATTGGGATTAAATAAAGATGAGGTTTATGTTTCTGATTTGGATTTAAATAAAGAAGGAGATCCTCCAAAAATAGAGACCCCATATGTTTCAGTTTTAAGATATGCTACACCTGTTTATAATAACGACAAAAAAGTAGGTATAGTTATTTTAAATATATATGGCGATAGTTTGTTAAAGCCAATTTCTAAAAGTTTTGATAATAAATCTAAAATTTTTTTAATTGATCAAAATGGGTTTTATTTATTTCATCCAGAATTAAAAAAAAGATGAGGAGATAAAAAAGATTTAAATAATGGAGAAAATTTTTTTAAAGATTTTTCTGCTGATATTACAAAACAAATTTTTAATACAGATAGTAA
>JALUMP010000004.1 GCA_027039745.1 Candidatus Parcubacteria bacterium | reverse complement strand
TTCAAAAGTTTTTCTTCCCATAATAACAGTTTTGCCATATGTAGTTTGCTGAAAGAACTTGAGATCTAAAGGAATACTCCAAGGCATTTCACCTTTTTTTCCAATAACATTATCTTCAGCAACAGCAACAATGAGAGATGTTTTCATCTGAATTTCCTATACTGCAAAAGGATATCTAATAGCATCATGAGCTTTATATCCCACAAGTTTAAAATCATCGGTAGAAACCCAATTTTCAAGATCTTTAAGACTTTTTATATTAGAATTAATCTTTAGTTCAGGAGATGAAAAAGGTCTTCTTTTTAATTGCTCTTCCATTAAATCAATTTGATTTTCATAAATATGAGCATTAACAATTTTATGATAAGCAATACCAGGTTTATGCCCAGTAATTTGAGCAACTAATGCCAACAAAGTATATACTTGAACCATATTAAATACAAGGCCAAGAGGTACATCACAGCTTCTCTGATAAGAAGTAAGATATAAAGTATCTCCAATTAATGAGAAAGTGTGTGTATGCATACAAGGTCTAAGACAACCTAATTCGAATTCACCAGGATTATAAAAAGTAACAATTTCACCACGATCATCAATACCTTTTTTAAGATTGTTAATAACTTTCGTAAGTTGATCAACTGTTTCACCATTTGGCTTCATCCATTGTCTACCCTGAACACCATATACTCTACCCATATCATCATTACCTTGACGATTTGGATTATTAAGCCAAGCTTCATTTTCATTAGCATTAGCATCCCAAGTTTTTGTACCAAGTTCTCTAAATAAGCTAGAGTTACTATAACCTCGAATATATCCTAATAATTCAGCAATAGCTGATTTATAAAAAGACTTTCTTGTTGTAACAAGAGGAAATTCACCAGCTCCTACATTATATTGCATATCCGCATTGATTACAGTTAAGCAGTTATGTCCCGTTCTTTCATTCTTAACCATAACACCTTCATCTAAAATTCTTTGACACAGTTGTAAATATTGAGTCATTTAACTCTCCTTTTTCTTTACTATAAAATTTTGTTATAAATAACAAGATAGTAATTATATTATAAAGTTTTTTGAAAAAAACTAATTATCGCCTTCACCATAAAAATGATGGATGTGAACATGAAAAGTATTATCAAATAAATGATCTTTTTCAATACTATAAGATGGGGTAGAATAATGAATAGTTCTGTTGTCATCAACTCTTGCTGTCAAATCTGCTTTACATTCTCTATTTTTTCCAAAAGAATGAGAGCTCTGAACAATATTAGAGAAAAAAAACTTTACTTTTTTACTTAACATTTTTGAAACATTTTTAGATTGCCCATCTGCACTATTTTTTAAAATAGAGAGAACTTTTGGATTATCACAAGAAGGAACTTGAACTCTGTTTTTATAGATAGAATAAGAGCTGATACCACCAGCAATTACTAATCCTAGAATGACTATATTATTGATTTTTTTTGACATGTTTTTCCTTTAAAATAATGTTTTTTGAATAGATTTTGTTTTATGAATAAAAAAGAACTCATCTAATATTTTTTGAGCTTTATAAAATATTTTAGGTGCATACTGTTGCATCTTAGATTGCCCCTTCCCGTATTCATCAACGGGAAAGACTATTATATATCCTTTTTGTAAATATATATATAGTAATCGTAACTTATTTATAATAATATCATAATGTAGATTATCAAAAAGAAAAGAATCACGAGAATTGTGTGCATCAGAATATGTGCGAATTGGCAAATTAAATAAATTGGTGCAATCTTTTAAATTATCTTTCAAAAATAGTTCATCACCCTCTAATGTTGAATAATGTACAAAAATTTTATTCGCTTGATTAGAGCAATCAATATCTGCTGCATTATGATAAAATTCTATATGATAAACATCTTTTTTGTATTCTATTGTAGGAACATTATTTTTGTTTAACCAAGATGAAAGAAGATGTCTATGGCAAAAATTATCATTTGATTCATAACACAACAGCACTTTATTATTCAATTTGTGTTGGATTTGTATTGGATCAAGTTTATCTAGTTGTTTTTGATACTCAATTTCATATTGTAGCTCATTGATTTGTTCATTTTTATATGAAAAAAGCAGTTCTTCTGATGGAGCAAGTTCTAAAAAAAAACCATCAGGATTAAACCAAGTTGGTGTAATCCTAGCAATAGAAATTTTTTCAAGATGAGAAGGTAGGTTTTTATTTGCGAAGAAAGAAGTATAAATCATAACAAACCTTTTTTATTTTTATTATAACATAAAAATAAAAAAAAGTCAATTATTGTATTTATTTTTTAGTTTTTTCACCGATTTTTGAATCATCAAATTCGCCAAGATTAAGTTTATTCCAAACTTTCCATAATTTTACAGAACCATTTCGCAAAGCAACTTTTACAGCCTGAATAGTTTCTTTTGAATAACTATTTTTTAGAGTTTTTTGATCCTTTTTTATAAGAATTTTAGATAATAATTCTTGAGCTTTCAGATTGCCATATAAAGAAGCCATTTTAAGATGTGAAATTGCAAGCTCCTCATCTTGAATAACACCAAGTCCTGTATAATACATTTTTCCAACAAGATAGTTTGCTTCTGGAAGTTTATTCATAGCTGCTTTTCTAGCCCAAAAGAAAGATTTTTTAAAATTAACACTTGTTTGAATCCCATTATAATAATAAAGAGCAAGAATATATTCAGATGCTGGATGATTTTGTTTAGCCAAAGATTGAATTAACTTAAAAGCTTTTTTTTGATTTTGATTAAAAAAAGTTCCATTTGAATACATCTTGGCTAATAAAAATTGAGCATCCTTATTACCTTTTTTTGCTGATTTTTCTAAATAATAAACACTTTTGAATAAATCTTTTTTAACTTGATCTCCCTGAAAATACATTTTACCAAGAAAATAATCTGCATATTCAGAAGAGTTTGTGTCAGATATCTTCTCTGCTTTTTTAATTGCATCACTATATTTACCTGCATTATAAAGATGTATAAAATTGTCTGCAAATAATAAATTAGAAAATAATAAAATAATTAAAAAATTTTTCAACAAAAGTCTCCTAAAAACTAATTATGATATTCTACATCTTCGGTAGGAGGACAAATGTCATAAGGACTGATGTCACCATCAAGAGGAACAGCTAAATCCCATTGGTTCCCATCAATATCAATAAAATAAACTCTATTATCTTTTTCTACAATTCTTTTAATTGTACTAACAAAATATGGTTTTCCAATCCCAATTTTTTTAAAAGCATATTGTTTATTTTTAGAATGAGTACAATATAACTCAAAATCATTTTCATCCAATGTTCCATTTTGAAATTTCTTTAATACTCCAGAAGTAACTGCAAAAAGTAATTTTGGACCTTCATTATTGTTTTTGAGAGTGACAATATTTCCAACAGAAAATAAAGTTTTAGGTTTAACTAAGTAGGTGCAATTTTTTTCAAAAATAGGACAAATTAAACGCTCCCATTTGTTACTATTGTCTTTTCGATAAAGAACTTCATGTCCATCATAAAAAGCTTGTTTTATAGGAAGATATCCATCTACAGCAATGTAAATACTCTCCATATCATCCCATTGACAATCTGTTTCAATTATCCAATTTCCATTTTTTTCTTTTCGAAGAACTGGACAACTTGTTTCAAGAGAAATAATGAACTCTCTTTTAAATTTTTCTATTACTGATTTTTTCATTTTTTTATCCTTTGATTTTAATATTATTATATCATATTGAATATTAGTTCTCCTTTAAAATATGAAAATAATTGAAAAAAGATACAAAAGACTTAAGTCCAAAGAAAATAATTATATATAATATACCATATATTAAGCTAACATCTGATATAATTTAGTTAAAAAAGAATTCATTAGTAAAATAATAATGTTTTCTACTAAGGACTAAAAAAAATGAAAAACATAAAAATAATATTATTTCTTTCGCTTTTGATGATTGCAATTACTTTAAATGCTAAAAGTTTAAATAAATTTAAACCGTATCAAGAATATTCAAAGAATTTCAATATAGAATTTTTATCAAGTTTTATTGTAGATAATAATGGATCTAAAGAGTACGACGAGAAAAAAGCTGAAAGTGTAAAAGCCGATTTTTTACATTATTTTAAAATAGAAAGCCAGAAAAAAATAAAATTAAAAAAAGAAAATGTTGATTATTTGAAACAAAAAATAAAAATAAACTCAACATTAAATAATACAGCAGCAGTATATAGAGACATTTTTAAGATAGCAAATTTGATGACAAGAGAAAAAATTGTAAATTTAATAAATATAACAAAAGAAATGGTGGAAAATGGAAAGACTTCAAGAATAAGAAAATATGTTAAAACAATTAAAGAGATAGAACCAAAAGACATATATAAAAAATTCAATAGAAAAGATTTAAAAAAGATGTTGCAAATGAAAAATGGAGGAGAAATAGTAGAAGCAGTTAAAAAGAATTATTATGATTACAAAAAAAACATTTTCATCTTAGAATCTTTTAAAACAATTCTCGAAGATAATGAAAAGGAAATAGGCTCAATGTTTCATTTCTATAAAATAAATGATGCAGAAAAATACATTAATAATTTAAACTTTTTCCATAAACCAAATATATATTTAAATCATTATCTTTCAATAACAACTGGTCAATTAATTATTGCAATAATTTCTTTTATTTTTATTGTTTTATTAAGACATGCAATTTTTTATATCCTGTCTTTTGTACTCATCTCGGAGCCCACGCGATCTCTCTGCAT
>JALUMP010000003.1 GCA_027039745.1 Candidatus Parcubacteria bacterium | reverse complement strand
AATTTATCCATTTTTAAATATTTAAAATTTATAATACCCTTTAATTATAACAGAAAAAAATTGTATTAGTTAAAAATTGTGGATAGCTTTTTACACAAAAATACCACGTAAAATTTTCTTTCTTTTGTGTTTTTCTATCTTTTCTATTGCATATCTGAGAGTTGTTCTTGGTATTTTTTGATAATTTTTTTCTAAAAAAAACTCTACTTTTTTTGAATCTTTTTTCCAAGCTTCTCTTAACATTCAACCAACTGCTTTGTGTATCAAATCTTCTTCATCCCCTAAAAGTTTTTTAGCAAGTTTTAAAGTAGTAGAAATGTTTCCGTTTCTTATAAAAACTCAGGCAGCTATAATACCAACCCTTCTTTTTCATAAGACTTTCGAGATCACCAAATCATCTAATATTTTTTTGTTCTCTATTCTATTTAAAATAGCTTGCCCCAAAATATAATGAGCGGATAAATCCACTAAATCTCAATTATTAATATACTTCAAATTTTTTAAATAAAATTTTAGAATCTTTTTTTGCTCTTCAATTTTTTTATTTTTTGAAGCTTTTTTAAAATTCTCTACTAAAATTAAAATAACACAAAGTCTCAATTCGTGATATTTTGAACTAATATTTTTTGCTAATATTTTAAAATGTAAATCTGAATTATTTTTAGCTACTTTTCTAATATTTGGCACTCTTACACCAATAAAAATATCGCCCTCTCCATATTGACCTTTTTTTGTTTTAAAAAACCACTCATTATTTTTTTTTCTTTTTTTGGAAGAAAATTTTTTTAATTCAGACAACAAAGACATATATTTTATTTTTTTATATTAAGAATTGGTTTTAAGTCTGCTAAAAAGATCTCATTAATATCTTCTATACTCTTATTAGCATCAATGATTTTATGATTATATTTTTTTATTTCTTTTTTGTATCCCTCTCGGACTCTATTGAAAAAAGTTACACCCTCATTGTCAAATCTAGTATTGTTTTCATCTCTTTTGTTTGCTCTTTGTTTTGATATCTCTACATCTAAATCAAAAAAATAATATTTATCAGGAATAAGAGAAATTTTGTCTTGTAAAAATTCTATTAGTTTCTTGTTTTGTTTTTGTTGTCTTCCGTAAATTTGATATGCAAATGTAGATAATTCATAACGATCACACACAATATTTTTTCCCTCTTTTAAAGCAGGAATAATTTTATTTTTTATAAGTTCATTCCTAGAAGAATAAAACAATAAAACTTCTGTAATAGAATCTAAATCATATTTTAAAATTGTTTTTCTAATATCTTCTCCTTGAATAGTCCCCCCTGGCTCTTTTAAAAATAAAAAATTATCTAAAAGATTATTGTCTTGTAGGTAATTTTTTAATAATTGTATTTGTGTGCCTTTGCCTGCTCCGTCTACGCCCTCTATCGCAATAAATTTTCCTTTTTCCATATTATGAAGTATTTTACCACCTAAATAACCACAATCAAAACTTTTGCAACATCCCCGGGATGTTGCAAAAGTTAATTTTCTAATTCTTGAAAATCAATATCTTCAATTTTATTATTATGTCTTTCTATAAAATATTTTGATTGTTGTTTAAGGTACTTTTTATAACTACCGACCCCACCAAAACTCTCTTTAACGATATTTTTAATCTCTTCTTGTGAACAAACCTTTTCCCCTTTTTCTTCTCCTAAATATTCAAAAAGTGAAGTTTTAACTAAAAATTTTTTAGGATCAATTTTATGATGTTTATAGTTTAAATTAACATACGCTGATGTAAGTTCCAAAGAACCATCTTTGTCTAAATGTGTAGCTTTAAACCTACCTTGAAACAACGCTCCAGTTCTTTCGTATTTTTGATTAAAAAAACCTACATACGAAGCCCCCAATTTCTGTAAAAATTTTGAAATACCACCATCAGTTTTTTGTTTTAAAATAAAATGAAAATGGTTTGGTAATAAACAATATGCTACAATAGAAACTACTTTTTTTTCTATTAATGTTTCTTCTTTAAGTTTTTTTCTTGCTATTCCTCTGTCTTGAATTGGAGAAATTTTATTAGCTATACTCATAGCATCAAAAAAATAATACAAATCACCTTTATCCATAAAAATTTTACGCTTATCAACTCCCCTATTAAATACATGGTAATATTCTCCATTAACAAATTCTAAAATTCTTTTTATCATATTTATATATAATAACAATAAAAAAATAATATTCAACGGACCGGGTCCGTTGGATAAATTGTTGAATAAATTTGATCTACTCAATGAAATTAAACGGACCGGGTCCGTTGGAAATCTAGTAATCTAAAAGTCTAAATAGGACTATGCCTCCAGTTGTTGCTACGTTAAGTGACTCCTTTTTACCTCTCATTTTTAATTCTAAAATATTGTCTGATTTTTCTAGAATATTTTTTGAAAGCCCTCTGATTTCATTACCTAAAATAAAAACATTCTTTTTTGCAAGCTTGGCTTTTTTATAATCAATGGAATTTTTATCTTGCTCTATTGCAAAAATTTTATAATTTTGTTTTTTTAATTTTTTTAAAGTCTGGGTGATGGTCTTTTTGTATTCTCAATCTACAAACTCATATGCCCCCACAGAAGCTTTTTTGAAATCATAACGAACCCTACCAAACCTGTCTAAAGGAGTTGGTGTGTAACCTGTAAGGTATATTTTATTTATACCGATAGCGTCTGCTGTGCGAAATAAAGCTCCGGTATTTAAAACAGAACGAATGTTGTGGAGGATTAGGATGTTTTGCATAAAACATCCTAATTAACCTCTGATACATCTTCTTTAGTAAGAACATCACTACCACCAAACCCTTTGTTGATAATCGCTACTTGTCCATCTGCGTCTTTCACTAATTTTTCTTGCTCTCGTTTAATAGACTCTATTTCATTTTGAGTTGTTTTTTCTAATATTTTTTTATCTACTTCCACTTCATTTTTTATTTTTTCAACTTTGGTCTTTGTAATATCAGAGATAGCATTCTTTAATTTTCTTTCGGCAACTCTTCTAGCGTCTGCCATTTCTGGAGTTTTGTCTATATTACCTAATTTTTGCACCAAATGATCAACATTATCGGCTTGTGTTTTTGTAGCCCCATATCCATTTATTAGTTCACCCTGCATTTCACCAGGTAGACCCTGATTACCATTCACTAAAGCATGATCAACTATATTTTCAACTACATTTGCTGCAGAGGAAGCCACTTGATGATACTCTTGATCTAACCTTTGTGTTTTTTCTATTTGTTCTTCTTGCTTTTCTTCTATATTTTCTTTTAAAGCTTTTTTGTCTTTTTTTAATGACTCTTTAACATTTTCTAATTGCATATTAGCTACACGTGCATCTGCCAATTCAGGAGTTAACATCCTTGACAAGAAACTCCCTTGCATAGCCCTCACACCTTTTGAAGATAAAATAACATCTTTTACTCCCAAATCTTTTTCTGTTTTGAAATGATCTAACATTAAGCTCCTTCTGTCCCCTTTTCTTGCTTTAACTATCTCTTTAGTAAAAGTCTTTCCTCCAAAACCACCATTGACTTCAAGAACTTTATTAATTTTTTCATCTTCTGATAAATCACTACCAACAATTTTATCAACTTTTTTCATTCTTTCATCAAATTCTTTTTGGTTAACCGTAGAAGAAAACCCTGCAATATGTTTTCCTTTCATATTCTCTCCAAAAGTCACATTACGTTTTTCTTTATTGGCTAAAAGTTGACTATATAATTCTGGATGATTTCGCTCCATTCTTTGTTCAGTTTCTATAGCCTGTTTTCTTCTCTTTGCGGAATGTTCTTTTCACCCACTTTTTTCTTCTATTTTTTGTCCTGTATTTGATAATTTATGACCAACAAACGCACGAAAACCAGTTTCACGTGCTATTCATTTATTAGTTAATTTGCTATTTGCTAATCTACTACCAAAACCACCCAACATTCTTCTCTTAAGAGCAGTTCCACCCATTTTACCCGCAAATCTTTTTGTTGTTTTTAATGCATTCCATCCAGATTTCGCCCCTGCTGCAAGAGCTCCTCCAACACCACCAGTGTTTCCTTCACAGAAGTTTTTAGCTGAAGTTTTAGATTTGCTAATTAAAAAACCGACTATAACTAATTTTAAAACAAAGGCAGATATTATAGCGAAAAAATTATAATCCTTAAAAGAAGGTTCTCCAACCATATGCCCTGTTCATCCACTTTGTAAACTACCAAAACCAAAATCTATCTGCATAAACAAAAAAGCTAATCATATTCAAAATAAATATAAAGTAATACAAAAAGATCTTTGGAATAACATACTAAGCCAAGTATTAAAATTTTTTCCTTCTAAAACTTTTCCTAATGGTAAAAATAATGTAATGAAAGCTAATGGAGATACTATAGTTAAAATACCAAGCCATAAAAGACGTGTAATCATCATAAAAGAAACGGAGAAAAAATTGATAGCAAATAAAACATAGACGAATGATAGCAATAGCATTGTTGCCATATATAATGTTAAACTACTATCTTCTGACTCTAAAATATTAGGGTTTTGAGTTAAAACTTGGGGTTGAAGATATACCATAAAAGCAGCCGTTAAAGATTTTGATTTTTGTTTTTCAGGCAAACTGAATTTGCCATCACTCATCCCAGATAAAAGAGTATCTGCCACACCTAAATAATTTTTATCATCTTGAATATCAACAGCAATACTATTATACATAGCTCTTCCCGCTAAATTTCCTGCATCAATTATTACTCTAGAGAAGAAAAAAGAGAAATTTAGAACAACAGCCACCATTATCAACTTAATGAGGTGCTTTTTCCATTCTTCGCTATTATCACGCATTACCTCATATGCTATTCAAATAGCTCCTATGATAAATGTCATATTAGCAATGTCTCGCATATTAGACCAGGCTACTCTAATAAAAGGTTGATCTAAAAAAGCAGGAGAAAAAGATATAACCAGAAAATTATCCATTAATCTAGCAAAAAATGACAAAATTCAAGCGAGAAAATTATACTCTAAATCAATAAAATATCGAACTACATCTTCCATCTTGCTTACTGCTCAACTCTCAGCATGAACAAAAGAAAAAACAGACCATAAAAAAAAGATTATAAGGGATAAAATTAAAATTTTATATCTCTTTAAAAAAGAAATTATCATATTATTAAATATGTTAACATAAAATGTCTTATTATCAATATTTTTTCAAGGCTATTGTTTAAAAATATATCCACTTTCTAGAGCAATAAAATTGTCAAAATCGTCTTTGTCAAAATCCACAAAATCTCTTAACAAAGATCTATCTACAACTATAATATCCTCAAAAAGCCCTAACCTTTCAAACAAAAAAACATTTTTAGAATTATGAGTAATTAAAAAAACATTTTTTGGTATAAAAATATTAGAAAAAATATTTTTTTTAATAAAATCATTTAAGGAAACTTTTTCTTTTTTTATTAAAATATTAATTTTTTTAGTCATTTTCTTGTCTAATTTTTCTAATAAAAATAAATTTAATAAATAATCTGCTTCAGAAATATTTTTGGCAATTTTGGCAACAACTATCTTTTCTAAAAAACTATCAAACCCAAAAGGAATCGCTGACATTGACTCTATTGTCCCATCTACAACTACTCCCATTTCGCTAAAAGCTCCTGTAAAATTTAAAAATATAAAATCATTTGAAATATTGTAAATATTTTTGATTTGTTCTAAATACACTGGTAAAAAACCATAAAACCCAACTTCCATTCCTACAAATTGAGATTTTATAAGCTTACTTATCATTGTAACAAGTTTTTGTGAAATAGTAGTGTCTAAAACAGAAACTTCTAATTTTGTAACTTCTTTATTAAGAACTTGTCCTAAAGTTACATCATAACCATTGACCACAACCGAAGTAATATCTGGAGATAAAACTACCTCATCTTTTTTTACTTCTCCCGCTTGACCTAAAAGATGTTCTAAATATTTTTCTGTAACTTCAAATTCTAGTGGTCTTTCATCAACTAATGTTGAAATATTTTTTTGAGCCCATGGAGCAGTTAAAAACACAAAAGTATAATCAATATCATAAACATCTAATATTTTTACATATTCAAGTAAAGAACTATTAACTTTTTCAATAGCTTTTTGCAAATTATTAATATTAGAATTATCAAAAACGAAACTTTTGCTAGTCTTAAACTCAACTTGTATTTTTTTGATATCCGAATTGAAAGAAACCACTGCTCCAATAACTCGAGAAGAATCTATGTGAATTAAAAAATATCTACTATTTAAATTAACTTCAAAAGAATTCATAGCTTATAATTATATTCTATTACAATACTGCTAAAGAAACAACCCAAATATTATTTTATAATTTTTAAAATTTCTGAAACAACCTCATCAGGAGTAAGCTTTGTTGTATCTATAATATAATCATAATGCGTGTCGGCCATCATATCTTTTATGTCATAAATTTCTGTGATTTTTTCTTGATGAACCTTTTGCCTAGCTCTTGTTTTTTGTTTAGTTTTTTCAAAATTTTCTTGACGGTAAGCTATTCTGTCATCATCCTTATCTCCTGTAATCCGTCTAATACGCTCATTTTCATCTGCGTCTAATCTAATTTTTATAGCATTTGGAATAAAATGCCAAGCCAAGCGTGACTCTACTATAAAATTATCTTCTTTCTCTCCAAGATTTTTTTGAAAATTGTCTATTTGCTCATCTACTCTTGCTTCTGGGTGTGTTTTAGTATAAGCATCAAATTCCCCCATTGTCATATTATGTTCAGCGGCTACTTTTCTAAACATATCACCACCAGAAATAAACTTATAACCTAAAATTTTGGCTAATTTTCTACCGACTGTTCCTTTACCTGTTCCTGGTAATCCTCCTATTGTTATTTGCATACTTTAAAACTATTTTTTTGATAATTCTACCTCTTTGATTTCTCCTTTTTTCAAAGCTTCTTTTTGCTTTTTTTCAACATCTTTTATAAATTCCATCAATGTTGCAGAAAGAGGGATAGCTAATAAAACACCCAAAAAACCAAACAATTGAGCCCCTATCACTAATGAAATAATAACTAACAATGAAGGAACTCCAACTACTTTTTTAACCACTAAAGGATAAATCAATTGGTTTTCAATCATCTGCACTACTAAATAAAAGACTAATACTCCAACTGCCATAGATAGCCCACCAATTTCTAAACCAAAAGCAACTGCTGGTACACCTGCAATAATTGGACCAGCCAAGGGAATCAGCTCAGCAAAAGCTGCTAAAAATGCTAACAACAATGCTTGAGAAAAACCAAAAAATACTACAAGTCCTAGATATGTGATAACTCCAATCAATAGACCCAAAATAAGCTGACCTTGCATTCAAAGCCCGATTTTCTTCTGACTTCTTTTTCAAAGCGAAATAGCATATTTAGTATATTTAGGAGGAGTAACTATTTGTAAAAAAATTTCAATACCATGTTTCTGGATAGCAAAATAAAATGACATTACAATAATTAATATAAAATTAAATACTGAACCAAAAATATTAACAACAATTTGTGCAAAAGAATCAGAATCTACTTCTCCAGTGGGTAGAGAAATATTTGACAGTTGATTTTTTAAAATATTTGTAATCTCTGCTATAAAACCTGTTTTTGTTGATTGAACCTCCAATCATTTAGTTATGTTGTCTAACTGAGATGGAATAGCTTGGTATAAATGACCAACCTGCTCCAACAGTGCAGGAACAAAAATAATTAATAATCCAATAAAACCAGCTAACAATAAAGCATATACCAAAGAGGCGGCGAAGACCCTTGCTATATTTCATCTTTCAATTTTAGAAATAAAAGGATTTAAAGCAGAGGCTATCACAATTGCAGTCAACACAGATAAAACTAACGACTGAAAAAAATAAAGTAGAAAAAGCAAGATTAAAAATAGTGATGTTTTAACAACAGTTGCAAGTGAAATGTTGACAACTAAAGCACTATCTTTTTTCATTATGGCAATAATATCATAAGATGATGAAAAAAGGAATAAAAGAAGCTATAATAAAGAAAATCATGAAAAGTTTGAACAAAAAAGAAGAACAATGATTGTTGGAGGAAAAATACAATGGAATTAAAAATCTTGCTTTTTTGAAAGATTTAAAAAAACTTAAATCAGGTACCCCATTGGCTTATCTGATTGGCAATGTTGAATTTTTAAACTGCACTATTGACTTGTTTTATAAGCCACTAATCCCCCGCTCTGAAACGGAGTTTTGAGTTGATGAATTTATAAAAAAATATAAAAAAGCGAGGTCTTGCCTCGATGTTTTGGATATTTTTTCTGGTTCTGGATGTATTGGGATTGCTGTTTTAAAAAATTTACAAAATACAAAAGTAGATTTTGCAGAAAAAAACCCGCAATACATAAAACAAATACAAAAAAATCTTAAAATAAACTCTGCAACATCCCCGGGATGTTGCAGAGTTTATGAATCTGATGTTTTTGAAAACATTCCAGAAAAAAAATATGACACTATTTTGGCAAACCCCCCATATATTGCAAAAAAAGAAAAAAAGAATGTTCAAAAAACTGTTTTAGAAAATGAAGACCATAAAGCTTTATTTACTAAAGATAACGGACTATATTTTATAAAAAAAATAATTACCGAAGGGCAAAAATATTTAAAACCAAATGGTGAAATATGGATTGAGTTTGACCCATGGCAAATACCTTTAATAAAAAATTTTTTAAAAGAAAAAGGTATTCAAAATTATAAATTTTGAATTGATCAATATGGTAGAAAAAGAACCTTAATTATCACCAAAGATAGTAATTAATTTTAAATTTTGATTGGATAAATTAATATTAAAGATTTTAATGCTTGAAATTTGCCGAAGGCAAATTGTTAAAACAATTAAAATTCAATTAAAATTTATAATTTATAATTTCTTCTATTCACTCGCCTCTTGCAAAGCCTCAATGATATCGTCAATCTCCCCCATCATTATTTTTTCAATATTGTGAAAATTCTTTTTTAATCTGTGGTCTGTAACCCTGTCTTGAGGAAAATTATAAGTTCTTATTTTTTCTGACCTATCTCCTGTTCCTACTTGATTTTTACGAATATCTGCATGTTTTTTTTCTTCTTCTTGATCATGCATCTGTTGTAGTTTAGACAATAACAAAGTATAAGCTTTTTCCCTATTTTTTAACTGACTTCTCTCTTCTGTGCATCTGACAAACTCACCTGTTGGTTTATGAATTAGTCTTACTCCAGAATCTGTCTTGTTTACAGATTGGCCTCCTGCTCCACCACAACGAAAAGTCTCCATTTCAATATCTGAAGGGGGGACATTAATCGTGATTTTCTTTTTAATCGGCATAACAGCCACAGTTGCTGTTGAAGTATGAATTCTTCCTTGTTTTTCGGTGGTTGGAATTCTTTGCACTCTATGAGCCCCTGTCTCAAAACGCAATTGTTTATAACAACCGACTCCTTTAAATTCAAAACTTGCTTCCTTGTAGCCACCTAATTCATTTTCTGACGTATCTAATTTTCTATATGTTCAACCTATTTTATCTGCATATCTTTGATACATTTCTGCAAGTTGGTATGCAAAAAGAGACGCTTCGTCTCCACCAGCACCAGCACGCACTTCTAAAATTAACTCGTTTGGAAATTTTTCTTCCTCTTTCTCTTTTCTAACAATATCTAAAATCTGTTTTTGCATTTCGTCTTTTTGGCTTTGTATTGATTTTAAGTCTTCTTCTACAAGCTCTGCCATATCTGGATCATCTGCCATTTTTTTTGATTCATCTTCTAAAACCTGAAGTCTTTTGAACTCCTCTGCTAAAAATCTAGTTTTGGGATTTTCCAAAAATTCTTCAATATCAAAATTTAGTTCTTTATCATTCATGATTATTTATTATTTTAACACAAAAACTATTGATCATTTAGTTTTTCTTTTTTAACTTCTGGAACATAATTAGTAATATATTTATCTTTATATTTTAAATGTTGTGCATTTGTCTTGGAGAAATAAAATTTTCCGTCTTTTCCTGTTAAATAATATAAATCCCCTGTTTTATTTGGTCAAAAAGCTGCGCGAATAGAGTCTAATGATGGGTTACCTATCGCTGTTGGTGTAAGCCCAGTATTTATATAAGTATTATATGGTGAATCTATTTTTAGATGACTATAAAGTTTTTTTGAAATATGTTTTTGTAAAACATAATCAACAAAAGCATCTACCTGTAGAGGCATCCCTCGTGCGATACGTTTTCATAATACGCCAGAAACTTTTCTCTTGACTTGGTATGGTGCAGAACCTGCTTCTGCTTCAATAATTGAAGCCATAATAATTATTTTTTCTCAAGAAGAATCAGATTTATCTACCTTTGCTTTTATATCTTTTGTTTTTTGTTCAAAAGTTTCTAACATTTTATTTATAATAATCTCTTCACTAACATCATATTTTGAAAATTGATAAGTGCTTGGATACAAAAAACCTTCGTGTTCTTTTGCTAACTTTAAGAATTTTTCTTTTGATACTCTGTCATAAACCTTTGATACTTCTTCTGCTATTTTAAAATTAGGTCAACCTTCTAAAATTGTAACTGGAACTTCTTTTATCTTTATGTCTTTAGCTCCAATTTTTAGTTTTTCATAGACATCTACAATATTTAATGGAACTTTAAATACATAATGTCCTGCTGGAATCTTATCTTCCACCCCATGATTTTTGTATTTATTTAAATAATATATACCTTTAAAAACAGCTGCTGAACGGATGAATTTTTTGTCTTCTAATAAATTTGCGATTTCAGAAACACCCATTCCTTTTTCTATTTCAAATTCACTATTTACTACAAAATCATCTGGAACTTGGAGAGTAAAAAAAATAGAAAAAAATAAAACAATGGGCATGATCACTATTAAAAAAGCAAAAAGAAATATGGTTTTTTTTAACCACTTTTTACTTGTCATACGTCTATATAAAGCTATTTCCTTAGCTTTTAGTTTCATAATAAGCACTATTATAACAAAAAAAACATTTTAAGGGTGTTTTTTTACACAAGTTATTAATATTATTAATATCAAAAAACTTAATAAATGATATAATTTTTTTTAATGAATAAAATAGTATTTGATATAGAAACTAAAAATATATTTTCCGACGTGCAATCTAATAACCCAGCTGATTTAGATATCTCTGTGGTTTCTCTTTGAGATTCTAAAACAAATAAATATTATTCTTTTTTAGAAGAAGATTTTGAAAAAATGTGAGTATTTTTTCAAAATACTGATATGTATATTACATTCAACGGAAACCATTTTGATATTCCACTTTTACAAAAATATGCACCTTTTGACTTACAGAAAAAACACCATCTGGATGTTTTTGCAGAAGTTGAAAAAAGTATTGGTAAAAAAATAGGCTTAGACTCTATTGCATCTACAACACTTGGCATATCAAAATCTGCAAACGGCTTGCAGGCAGTAGCTTGATGAAACTCTGGAGAAGTTGAAAAAATAAAAAAATACTGCGAACAAGATGTAAAAGTCACTAAAGATGTCTATGAATATGCGCTAAAAAATCAAAAGTTGTTTTATATTGACCGAAATACTCAAGAAAAAACAGAAATCCCTCTTAATACATCTGCTTGAGAAAAAAAGGAAGATTCCTCTGAATCTTTAAGTCTTTTTTAGGATGAAAAAACTTTTTAAAAAAAAGAAAAAAGCTGAGATGATGCTTTCAAAAAAAGTTGCCTACTGAGATGACAGTGGTATTGGTTATTGCGGGCTTGCAGAATACGAGTTAATCTTTAAACATGATAAAGAAATATATATTTTTGATAACCATAATATTGCTTTATACCCCTTTTTAGAAATATCTGAAAAAAAGAACAAGATTTTTGATATTGTGCATATAGATGCTCATCGTGATAATGCCGTATTTCAATATAAAATTCCTAAAAAAATAAATTTTGAAAATATTGAGTGATGTTTAAAAAAAACAAGAGTTTCAGATTATCTAGACCTTGCTTCTAAAACAAAACTTATTGGAAAAATACACAACATCACTCAATCATGAGAATTTAAAGATTTTAGATTACCAAAAAATAACTTCATCTTAAATTTAGATATTGATATTTTTGGAAAAGATGGAGAAATGGTCAACGATGACTTAAAAAGAAAAGTAATAAAAAAAGCTTGAAAAGAAGCGGCGGCTGTGTGCATTGCAACCTCACCCGGTTTTATAGAGCAAAAAAAAGCTAAAAAACTTATTTTAAATTTACTAAATTAATTGTTAACATTATATATTTGCAAAAAAATAAAAAATTAATATAATGTTTATTATCGGTTTAGTTTTCTTTGAAAATCAAACCTGATAGAATAATTTATTTTTATATTTTATTCCGAAATGCCAGCTTTTGCTGGCTTTTTCGTTACTTCATATAAAATGCTATAATTGGCTTTATGAAAAATATTGAAGATAAAAATATTTTAGCTATAAATAAACCTATTGGTATTTTGGTACATGGTGATGGTAAAAATAAAAACCCTACTCTTTCAGATTGAATATTGGAAAAATATCCAGATTTAAAAAATATTGGAGAACCTATAGAGCTACAAAATGGAGAAAAAATTTATAGACCAGGAATTGTGCATAGATTAGACAAAGATACCAGTGGTGTAATTTTAATCGCAAAAAACCAAGAAAGCTTTGAAAGCCTGAAATCTCAATTTAAAAATAGAAAAATACAAAAAAATTACAGAGCTTTTGTGTATGGTGATGTGAAATACGATAGAAAAGTTATTGATACCCCTATTGGTAGATCTAAAACGAACTTTAGACGCTGGGCTACTATTCGTGAAATTCGTGGAAAAGCAAGAGATGCTATCACAGAATACAAAACATTAATTAAAACGAGAGATTTTTCATATTTAGATGTTTTTCCAAAAACAGGTAGAACTCACCAAATCCGTGTTCATATGAAATATGACAACCACCCACTTGTAGCCGACCATCTCTATGCAGGAAAAAATTTTGATAGAGAAGATAAAACAAAAAACTTAGGTTTTGAAACCCAAGCTTTACATGCATATGCAATAAAGTTTAAAAAACTAAATGGAGAAAATTTGGAACTGAAAGCTCCACTACCTAAAAATTTTATTGAAGCTGAAAAAATTTTAAAATTAAATCAATAAGTCAAAAAACATCTGTTCGTCTGTAATATCTTGAAAATCATAGCCACTTCTTGTAAATCTATCAAAACTTTGTTTTAGTGCTTCTTTTTTTTGAGACTCTAACCCAATCAATACTGAACCAAAATTTTTAGATGATTTTTTCAAATATTCAAAACGAGTGATATCTACTCCATCTTCAAAAGAACCTAAAAAACCTTTCAAAGTACCTGGCCTTTGAGGAAGACGTAAAACTATATATTTTTTTAAATTTGAATATTTTAACGCTTTTTCTTGTATCTCTGGAAGTCTTGTAAAATCAAAATTTCCCCCTGTTACAACGCAGACAACATTTTTTCCTTTTATTTTTTTAAGTAACTTTTCATCATTTAAAGCATCTACAGATAAGGCTCCTGCTGGCTCAAGAATGATTCCGTTATGTGTTAAAAACTCTAAGATAGTTTTAGAAAGTCTTCCCTCTGGTGAAATGATAGTTTTTTCTTTTATCAATTTCTTCAACACTCTGAAATTATAATTTCCAATCTTTTTTACCGCTGCTCCATCTACAAATGTTGAGATTTTTTCTAATTTTGTATTTTTCTTGTTTCTTACAGAAGTTGCGAAACTATCTGCATTTTCTGGCTCTACTGTTATAATTTTTGTTTTTGGAGAAACAATTTCAAAGTATTTTGCGATTCCTGCAGAAACCCCCCCACCTCCAACTGGAACTACTAAATAATCAATATTTTGTCTACTCTGATTGAAAACTTCATCTGCCACGGTAGCTTGCCCAGCTACTATATCTTTATGATCAAAAGGTGGCACAAAAAAGGAATTTTTATTTTTTTTATATTCTTCTTGAGCTGCTGCTGATGCGTCATCAAAAGTATCTCCTACCAAAACTACTTCAACAAAATTTTGTCCCCAATATTTTGTCATATCTATTTTTTGTTTTGGCGTTGTAACTGGCATATAAACTTTACCTTTTTGTTTTAATTCTCTACATGCATAAGCAAAGCCTTGAGCATGATTGCCAGCTGAAGCACAAATAAAATACATATTTTTATTATTCTCATTTTGTTTTTTATATTTATTGATAAAACAATAAGCTCCACGAATCTTGTATGATCTGACTGGAGTTTGGTCTTCTCTCTTTAAAAATATATTTGCCTTATATTTTTCAGAAAGCAATTGGTCTTGGTAAAAATCTGTTTCGTCAAAAAGTCTTCTTAATGTCTTTGCATTTTCTTTTACATCTTTTATAAATTTTTTCATATTGTTTTTATTAAAAAAAACTCGCTTACGACGAGTTTTTGGATTTTATTTTAATTAAAATTATAAATACAAAATTCGCCACTTAAAGTGAGCAATAATAATATTTATAATAATGTTGTTATACTTTTCCATAACAGTATATTCACTATAACAAAAAGAATAGTTTTTTCAAGGGTTAAACTTTTGCCAAAAAATTAGATAAAACTTTAGCAAAAGCCTCCATTTGTTCATCATTTATAATAGACATTAAAACAACAGGGTTTTTAAATTCTTTTTCAAATTGTGTTTTTATTTTTTGAGCTTTTTGGTCTGAAACCAAGTCTGACTTTGATAATACAATAAGCTCTTTTTTTTCTATCAATTGTGGAGAATATTTTTCCAACTCTTTTCTTATTTTTTTATATTCTTCCACCATATCTTCATACTCAAAAGACACCAAATGAGCAAGGGCTTTTGTGCGTTTTATATGTCTCAAAAATTTATGACCCAAGCCTTTACCTTCTGCGGCTCCTTCAATAAGCCCTGGAATATCAGCTAAAATGTATTTATGAAAGACTCCTAAAGATGGCTCCAATGTAGTAAAAGGGTACGCTCCTACTTTAGCGTGAGAGCTTGTTAAAGTATTTAGAAGTGTTGACTTACCAGCAGATGGGAGACCCACAAAACCAAGGTCTACTAAAAGCTCTAACTCTATTAAAAATTCTCCTTCTTCTCCTTTATGCCCATCTGTTTGCTCTTCTGGAGAAATATTGCGGGAAGATTTAAAATGCTCATTTCCAAAACCCCCTTTTCCTCCTTTTAAAACTCTCATTATCTCGCCTTCTTTTAACAAAGAAAACTCGCTATTATCTGCAAGACTTGTGATACGAGAACCAATTGGAACTTCTATAAATAAATCGTCTCCATTTTTTCCTTCTTTTGAAAATTTTCTACCATCTCCACCTCTTTCTGCTGTAAAAATAGGGTTGCCTGTATATTTAGCAAGTGCTGACAAATCACGGGTAGCTTTAAAAAAAATATCTCCGCCTCTTCCACCATCACCACCAGCAGGGCCACCTTTTGCCAAGTTCCGCAAACGAAGTCAAGAAACAATTCCGTTGCCTCCATCTCCAGCTTTTGCTTTTATTTTTAATTCATCTATAAATGCCATATCGTATTTTTTAAATAATTTAATTATAATTTATTGAAAATAGCTGAAGATGGCAAAGTATTTCCTCCGGAAATTCGTATAGGCATTTTTCACTCATGTTTTCTATGCCCGCTCAAAAACCCGCTCAAAATTCATCTCCAGCTTTTGCTTTTATTTTTAATTCATCTATAAATGCCATAATATTTGGCATTATAACACAGAAACAAAAAGGTTTTTAACTTTTAAACCCAAAAATCTTTTTTTCCTTATTTTTTATTTTACGCTCCATCTTTAAAGTATTAATACTTTTTTCAATTTTCTCTGTAGTTATTAACTTTTTTGTCTTAGAAAAAGCTCTTTCTTCTACACATCTTTTAATTACTTCTTCAATATCAGCCCCAGAAAACTCTTTTGTTATATTTGTTAATTTATCAAAATTAATATTTTTTCTGAATAAACGATTACTAGCAAATGTTTCATTATCTTTTATATGAACTCTAAAAATATCTTTTCTAGCTTTTTTGTCTGGTAGCCCAACCTCTATGTGTTTACCAAATCTACCAGACCGTAAAGCTGCACCATCTAATAACTCTTTTTTATTTGTTGCTCCAATTAACAAAATTCCTCTATTGTCCTCTACTCCATTCATAAACTGTAAAATTAAATTTAAAACTTCTGCACTGCTTTCATGAGAATCACCTCTATCACGCATCAAACTATCAATTTCATCAATAAATAAAATACTATTTTCTGGTAATAATTTTAATATTTTAGTAATATTTTGTCCTGATGAACCAACTCATTTATCAAAAATATCAGATGTTTTAACATTATACATATCACCTTTTGTTTCTTCAGCTAAAGCCTTGGCAAAGAGGGTTTTTCCAGTACCTGGAGGACCATACAATAAAACACTGCTTGGAGCTTTTATTCCCAACTTTCTAAAAGCTTCTGGGTTACTTTTTACTGCTGCTAATCTCTTTATCTCTGATTTTAATTTTCCATATCCACCTATATTTTCAAATGTTACATCACTTTTTATTTTTTTTGATTCTAAAAATGAAGATTGCTCTTTTTCTGCATTTTCATTTATCACTACAACTCCAGTTTCTGGTATTTTATATTTAATTTTTTTCTTATCATTATTGCCGTCCACCATTCCATTAAATACTTCATAATAAATTTTTATAGCATTTTTAAACTCTTCTATTGATTCTAAAGTTTTTGGTTTGTAGATTGGTAATGATGTGCTTAACATTGGCATAGATTTTTGCCCTTCATTTAACAAGTTTCCCGACATATCTAAATTAATAAAAGTTTGCGATAACGATTTGTTAAAATCAAAAATAAAATCATCAAAATTTTTTGGATTGTGCCTAAACATTGGGATAGTGCTAAAAGAAACATCTCTCATTAACAAATCTAAAGCTAAATTGCACACCAAAAAAAACTCTTTCTTTTTTGTTTTTATAGACACCCTATCTGAAATAGAAATTAAATCTTCAAAAAAAGAATTATTCATTAAAAAATTAATATGTTTTGAGTTGATATCTACATCTAATTTGTTTTTTTGTAATGGTTTATCAATAACAAAATTTTTTGTATATTCTAGTGGTTCAACTTTTTTTTGATAATTTTCAGATGATTTTATTTTATTCATATATAAAAATATAACTTCTTTTTTAAAAGTTGTCAATAATCTATCTTGAATTGTAATCTGAACCGCAACACTTTCAAACAAAAAACCTTGCATTAAAATTGATATTGCGATTATCAAATATAAAACAAGGTTTAATGTATACAC
>JALUMP010000002.1 GCA_027039745.1 Candidatus Parcubacteria bacterium | reverse complement strand
GTATACATATTTGCATACAAATATACATATAAAGTGTAGACATTTCAGAAGCTTTTAATATTTTTTTAATTATAATGTCACTAATAAGTTTATTTTTTGTATCAGTATTAGATACAAAATACTATAATCTTATTCAAGGAGATCTTATGAATGAAAAAAGAGAGCATAAAGCTGAAACCAAGGTGGTTTTAAGACCAAATGGTTTGCTTGAAGATTTTATAAAAGTTCTTCCTGACAGAAAAAAAAATAGTATTTTAAATCAAATTTTACTTGATTCTTTATTGCAAAATAAAGTTTTTCATTCTTTAGTAGTATCTATTGGACAAAAAGAAGCAGGTAAAATGCAAAATAAAATAAAAAAATTGTTATCTGGCTTATTATTGGCAGAAGATGGGCACAATATTAAAACAATAAGTGCCCAAATTGTTGCCAAAGAAAAAGAGCAGGACGATTTTCTAGGTCAAGAAGAAAAAATAGAGTCAATGAATACAGTTTTGGACAAAAAAAACACTCTAGAAATAGATGAAAATAATATTGATTCTGATAATGAATTGGATGGATTATCATTTAATTTTGAAGAATAAAAAGGAAAAACATGTTAAAAATAGAAAAAAACAAAGAGTTAAAAAATAAATTTGAGAAGTCAAATCCTCAATATTTGGCAGATAAAAAAAACTGGGTAGGAATTGATGGTGGTTTTGGATATATGAAAATTGTATATTATGACGACAAAGGAAATCTTGCATTTAAAAAATTTCTATCAGTTCTTGCTTATGCAGACAATGAACATAAATTTTCTCAATTAGTTGAGTACAAAGGTAATAGGTATTGGTTAGGAAAACAAGCTCTCCTTCAACCGACTGATAAAATTCATGATATTAAAGATTATTCAAGTTTGAAAAAACATCATACTATACTACTTCATCACGCTTTAAAACTTGCAGGAAAATTAACTCGAGCTCTTGAAGGAAAATTGAATATTGTTATTGGACTTAGTGCTGCTCATAGTAATGATAGAGATTCGTTTTTAAAAGAAAACATTGAATATACTATTGATGAAACTCATTTTAAACATAATTCTATTATGTTCCAAGAACAGGCTGGTGGAGCAATCAAAGCTCTAAACTCTATGTTAAGTAGATCAGGTCAACCTAAGTATGATTCGTTTCTTGTTGTTGATGGTGGGTTTAATACTCTTGATATTGCACAAGCTTTTGTAAATGAAGATAAAACTTTTTCAAGTGCTTCTCTCGGTGCACATGAGGGCAAAGGTTTTATTATGATAGCTGAACAAATTCGTGTTCACATTATGAAAGAGTATAAGCAAAATATTAGTTTAAAAGAAGCAACTCAAATTATAGAAGAGGGCAGATATGATTTAAGAGGAGTCCCCCATGATTTAAAAAGCACTATTCAAAAAATCAAGAAAGCTTATTCTCGAGGTCTAGGCGATTTTCTTGAAAAGAAATATGGAGAATATTTTGACAAATCTCCACAAGTTTATTTTGTTGGTGGTGTTGCATATTTTATTGATGAAAGCACAGAACAAAATTTTAAGGTTGTTGATAAAGCTGAATATTATAATGCACTAGGATATTTACTTCAAGGTATTGATGATTTTAAAGAATATAGAAAATTTATGAATCAGTAGGCATCTTAAATGACACAAATAATATTTTTATTGTTTGTGCATTAGGATTTTTTTAGTATAATTTTAAAAACAAAAAAAGGAAATAAAATGATAACAAAAATGATAAAAGGAGCTGTTCTTACATCTCTCTTAATTAGTGTTTCACAAGCAGGTGTTTTAAAAACAAACAACATTCCAGATGTTCCACAACTAAGTATGTATGGTATGAAGGCTGTTGCATATGAACAAGCTAAGGATGCTGATGTAAATAAAATTTATGCAATGAACTCGAGCAAAAAAGGTGTTCATGGTTTTGTTGCTTATTCATCTTTAAAAAATAAAAATTTTATTATTGGAAATAATATGAAAATTCTTAATAAAGCGGGACAAAATGTATTTTCACTGTCTAAACAAAATATTCAAAATATTTTAAAAGATGAGGCTTTTCATATCGGTAATGGGGCAAAAGAATTTGTTTTGTTCACTGACCCCGAATGTCCTTACTGTCAACAATTTGAAAACAAAATTAAAAACTTAAAGCCAAATATAAAATTACATGTTTTATTTTACCCTCTTTCTTTTCATAGAGATTCGATGAAAATGACTTCTTGGATTTTAAGTGCACCAAAAAACGAACGTGCTGGAAGGCTTGTTTCAATTGCAAAAGGTAAAAGCAATTGGAAATCTTATACTGGTCCTATCAAAGTAAAAGAAATTGAAAAATCTGTTTTAGATGGATTGAGATTTGGTGTTCATGGTACACCTAGCCTTTTTAATATAAAAGGAAATCCAGTTAAGCCTGCTATGTTTTTAAGAAAAGCTATTGTATCAAAACCTGCAACTAGTATTCCTTCAAATGTTGTTAAATATTTATTTTCTAAAAACATTCCAATTCTGTTGAATGAAAAGAGTAAAAGTAAAAAATCAATAATTGCTTTTATTGATATAGCAAATGAAAAAAGTATAAAAATGATGACAAGCGATTATTTTAAACAACTTGTTTTGAACAATAAAGTATACATTGTCTTTAGCCCAAAAACAACAGTTAGTCTTATAGAAAGTTTGGATATTGTATCAAGAAAAAACAACAACAAAAAGCTTGAAGTTCTTGACCAATATTTAAGAGGCAAAACTCCTTCTAAAAAACGTATAGAAGAACTCGATAAAAAAGCATCCAGCAGTCAAATAAAAACTGATATTATGAATTTAAAAATGATGAGCCACATCAATGCACAATTCAATATTAAACAAAGTCCTTTTATTATTTCAGAAGATGGAAAAATCATCAAATAATATTCTTTTTTGACTACAATAATAAATTTATTGTAGTCCCGAAATATAAAACCTAATCAAACCTGATCATAAGACTAAAAGATTAAGTATTAAAAAGAATCAAGCGATTCCCATTCTCCTATTTCGAAGAGAACTAAGAAAGATATATATAAACTGTCTCACAAATTTACTTTATTATCAGGCGACAATAAATAACTTATGGAGCGATATTAGTTTTACTACTAATTTTTGTGTTTGTAATCGCAGTTAGCGATTGGCAGGAACTAAAGTTCCTAGCCAGCTCTTTCCATAGAGACCAATTCGAATTCCTAACATCCGTTTTTTTAGGTTTATGCTCTGCCAAACCTAAAAGGGAACGAATGCTAATAGAATGTTGAATTAATCCGAAATATAAAACCTAATCAAACCTATTCATAAGACCAAAAGATTAAGTATTAAAAGGATTTTCATTAGTTCTTTTTTGTGGCAAAACAATTGAAATCTTATCTTTCATTTCTACCAAAAAGTCATATATATCTGCAAATCTATCCTCTCCTGGTATTTCATTATACTTTCTCTTAAAATCAAAAACACTTAATACTTTTTCATCTTCCACCCTTTCCCACTTTGCAGCTAATGTGTATCTTACATTCTTTTCATCATATATATCAAAGAACACCATAGTTCTTTGGATTAAATGCTTTGTATAGCCTCCTACACAATGATGCATTTCTTGTCCAACTGCTTTTAATTGAAAAATAGAATGAATATGTCTAATCCTATATCTTTTAAAAATAAAAAAATCATCATCAACCGTCTCTATACTCATAGAAGCATCCTTTAAAAGCTTCTTTTTGTATTCATCCACTTCTTCTTCCGTTTTTTCGAGAAAAGCCACAGGAAGTTCTCCTGTCTCTATGTATCCAATAAAATCTAAATCATTACTCTTTGATAAAGAAAAAAGTCGTTTTAAATAAAATTCAATATCCTCCGTTTTTTTCTTAAATTTTACATATTCTATTATTTTTCTAAAAGCAGAATGATGTCTTACCCCTTCTTTTAGGTAATGTTGGTTTATCTGCAGTATTTTAAATACATCCATCTCATAGAAAAATAAAAGTTCTAAATTTTTTAAAAAATAATAACTATTATATTTTTCTATATATGATATAAATATATTCATTTTCTTCTTACTATATAAAATTTCTACAAAACTTCTATTTTGCATAAACTTATTTATATCATTTAGTGTTTTCACTTTTAACAAAGATTTTATATTATCTTTTATGACAGGTGATATTTTTCTCAACTTTGGAAGGAAAGAATAACAATCAATTCTATCTGCTGCAATAATAACTATTGCATTGTTTAATTGACTTCTTTTCGTGTTTTTCATAAACTTATCTACTTTATTGAAAGACCTGTCATCCTGTTGATCTTCTTTATACTTTAATAACTGCAAAGCTTCTTTTTTAAATTGAAAGTCTTCTTTTTTAACAAATTGTCGCAATTTCACATCTTTTGGATTAAAATAATTAGCATTCCCGCCAATATCTAATCCTATATCCTCTTTTTTTTCTACAAAAAAAGCTTCTGGCTCTGCTCCTACAAACATGTTCCCGCCTTTCCATTCTTTTGATAGTTTTTTTTGCAACTCTACTAGTTTGCTTCTAGAACAATTTGGATGTGGTTTCCCCTCTGTGTCTAGAATCTCACAAATAATCCAATATTCATTTTTTTCCGTATCCGCAATTATTGGATCAACTTTAACTAAGGTTTCTTCTACCCCTTTAATGATAGAATCACTGGAATTAATGTCATTTACACCCTCAAAACTTGATCCGTCATAAGCAATTCCTGTTGAAATAACTTCTGGCAAATAAGAAATAGGAAAAATAATTTCGCGAAGTCCTCCAGATAAATCCGTTACCAAAGTTTTTAAAATTGCATCTTCTTTTGATACAGCTGACACCGATAATTTTTGTGACATTTTTTAGGTTAAGAAAATATAAAAC
>JALUMP010000001.1 GCA_027039745.1 Candidatus Parcubacteria bacterium | reverse complement strand
AGACCTTTTGATAGTGCATATAGTGTCAAAAATCAAAGTAGAGTTTTTGAACAAGTTGGGGGTGTGATGAAGTTGGTGAGGGAAAAATGATACAAAAGAGGTTTTTCAACACATGAAGTAAATTTAATTCAAAGATTAGAATCAAAAGGAACTAAAATGAGCCTTGATAAATTGTTGAAAATAGGGGAGACTGAAGAGGGGAAGATTGTGTTTTTGGAAAAAGGGAATAGTAGTAGTGGTTTAAGGCATATATTAAAAAAGAAGGAAAATTTTATTAGTAGAGGTGTGGGCGAAAAACAGATTGGTGATTTTGTATTTGATGCTGTACAAAAAGGAAAAATAGTGGGGATGCAAGGAAAAGATCGTGTGATTTATGAACTTTATTATAATGGGGAGCAGCAATTTGTTTCTGTAAATGTTGGTTCTAATGGATTTGTAGTAGGTGCTAATCCGACACCAAAGAGATTAATTAATAAAATAATAAATAGATAATATGAAGAATACTCGGGCGGAAATAAGGTTTGATTATGGGGTAGAACCAATATATATATATGAAAATGGAGATTTATGAGACATGAGGTACGATGTTGATGGTATGTCTGATAAATTAAAAAAAAAACTTATTAAATGAGACAATCTTGGACAATTTAATTATAATAAGGATGACCCTAGAGAATCTGGTTTTACCAATATCCAAGAACTAATATCTTTCGAAAAACAGGGTATAAAAATTTGAAAAGAAATTATTAGAGAAGTAGGAAACAAATATCATTTTACTTATGATAGTATTTTGTTTGGAAAAGAATTCAATAATCCAGAAGTATATAGTCAATATTACGAAAAAAATATTAAAGAAATATTAAAAAAGAAAAGACATGATTATTTAAAATCTAATAAATAAAAAATAATTGCAGAGATTGAATACCCAATTATTGCAGGAGCAAAAGTAAAAGAAGTTCCGAAAGTTTTTAGACTTTTTGATAGTGTATATAAAGCAACTCCCGTGATAGAAAGATTTTTTAATCAAGGAGTAGTTAAAAGTTCGTATAAGTATATGATAGAATCTGATTCAGTGCCAGATTTTATATCCCGAGCAAATTATACTAGATATAAATATAGAAGTATTTCAAAAGGGGCAGAGATTATTCCAGGAAGATACAAAGAGGCAAGAAAGGTGTTTGAGAAGGTGACGGAGGGGTGAGAGATTGAAGCTGGCGATATAATAGAAAAAGGAGGTTTCTTAACAAAAGTTTCTCCAGATGGAAAGTACGCAATGACAATTAGAGATTATGCAACCTCTGATTTAGTAGGACATCAGGCTACGATTCAAGTTAGTAGGCCAAAGTTTGGAAAAGGTGGTTGAAAAAATATAGCTGAAGTGAAGTTTACTGATTTAATACAATAAATATGTTTAAAGAATTTGATAAAGAGACTTTTGAAGAAAGAATGGACAAGCTTAATAATGGATGAGCAGTGTCTTTATTTTTTTTGCATGGTGATGTGTTAGGACAAGTACATAATATTTTAATTGAAAGTTTTTTAGATCCTGTTATAAATACAGAAGAATCACACGAAAAAACCTTACAATACCTCAAACCATTGTTGGAAGATGGGAAGCTGGTTATGGTAATTCCAACTTTTGAAGTAATGAATAAAGAAAAAAAACAGGTTAAAGTAGGTAAACCATATAGGTTGTATGATCACACTAATACAGATGAAGGCATCAAATATTTAAGGAATTTGTGAAATAATTTTGAAATACCATCATCTATCGAAAGATTTGTGGGTTTCCTATTACCAGAATTTAAAGATAAAGATATTGTAGATGCTCTATGTCCTTAGTTTTATATCTACTATGGATATAAATACAGCAATATTTCAAAATAGGCAGAGATTGAATACCCAATTATTGCAGGAGCAAAAGTAAAAGAAGTTCCGAAAGTTTTTAGACCTTTTGATAGTGCATATAGTGTTAAAAATCAAAGTAGAGTTTTTATAATAAAGTTTATGGTTTTTTTTGATTATTATTTAGGTAATTGTTTAGTTTTTTGTTAAAACTTGTTATAAACATAAAAAGATAGAATGTAAAAGTAAGTCCAGAAATTATATTTCCTGACAAAAAATTTGATATGCTAAAAAACATAGCGAGGAAAATTATAAATTGTAAAAGGGTGTTTTTTTTGTGATGTAAGGTTAAGAGGATAAGTAAGGAGGCTGTAGACTGGGAAAGCAAGATATAAGTTATTAATGCAGAATTTTTTTCAATGAGTGCTGGGTCAGACGAGAAAGATGTGGAGATATAAAATGATATAATAATAGCTAAGAGAATTTTTAATATTGCTGCCAATTTTATTATAAAATATGCTAGGGGTTTTTTGACTATTGTTTTTAATGCATTACCACTGCTATTTTTTTTGGTTACAGCTTGTTTGGTTGCTACTTTTTCTAGAGCTTTAGCTAAATTTGTTTTTTTCATAATAATAATATTTTAGACGTAAAGGCAAAATCCGGGTCCTAAAACACCCGGATTTCTTTTATCTACAATAATAATTAAGAATTATCTAATTTAAAATTAGATAATGATCAAAAAAATAACAAGAAAGGCAAAAAGATGTCCATATTGTAATAGTTTAAATACAATTAAAAAAGGAATAAGAAAAGATATTAAAAAACCACTTACTAGGTATTTATGTAAAGATTGTGGAAGAAAGTTTCAAGAAAAAAGAAGAGAAACAAACTTAAAGGAAAAGATATTTAAAGAATATTTTTGAAAAAAAAGAACTCTGTATGAACTTACAAAGATATTTAATTTAAATAGAAAAGTCATTCAAAAACATATTAATGATTATGAAGTTAAAATTAAAAAGAAAAAACCAGGAAAAGTTAATTTAATTATTGATGTTGTTTTCTTTAGTAAAAGAAAGTTTAAGACAGAGTTTGGAGTAATGGTTTTTTACGATTCAATTAAACAAGAGATATTGATTTGAAAAGAAGTTAAAAATGAAAAATTATCTGATTACAAACAAATGTACTTTCAATTAATTAGAGATGGTTTCGTTATTCAATCTGTTGTTATTGATGGAAAGAAAGGACTTAGAGAGTTTTTAGAGAAAGAGAATGTAATTATTCAATATTGTCATTTTCATCAACTTAAAACTATTTTAAATTACATTACTCGTAAACCAAGACTTCAAGCTTCTAAACATTTAAAATTAATAATAGAGTTTCTAACTGAAATTAATGAAAAAGAATTTAAAGATTTATTTAAAGATTATTTAATAAATTGAAAAGATTTTTTAAATGAAAAACAGTTTAATTTAGAAACTAAAAGATTATTAAGAAATCATAACGGGGTTTCGAAAGAATTGAAACTTAAGATGATAGATGAGTATTTTGAGAATCATAGGAGTCAGAAAAAAAATAGAAAAAACCGAGTCTAAAAGACCCGGATTTTGCCTTTACCTCATATTTTAGCATAAAAAATGAGGGGAGTGGAAAAGAGCGTGAGCGAAGCTCGCGCTCTTTTTGTTTTTTAAATTTAAAACTAAAATTCTCTTACTTGGATAGTTGGAGCAAATTCTCCGTCTACAATAACATCTGAAAGTAAAATAAATTTTTTACCTTTGAAGTTTGGTTTGTCTGTTAAAAATCTTTCTTTGGCTCGTTTTATAGTTTTGTTTGGGTCGTTTGAAAAATCTATTTTGTAGCCAGTTGTTCCTCAAAGAATATTCATTTTTCTGCGAACAGCTGGGGTATTTGTAAAAGCCAAAATAGGAGTTTGAGGTCTAAAAGCAGAAACTAAATTTGCCATATGTCCTGATCTGGTGATGACAACGATGGCTTCTATTTCTTTAAATTCGTCAATTGTGCGCGCTGTCATTTTACAAAATTGGCTTTTAAGCCCTGTTACTCTTGTGTTTCTGAAATTTCAGAGTGGTAGCATATTTTTTTCTGTTTCGACAATGACACGTTGCATAGCTTTTACAGATTTAAAAGGAAAATTTCCAGCTGCTGTTTCTCCAGAAAGCATTACAGTGTCTGTTCTTTGTTTGACTGCTGTATAAATGTCTGAAACTTCTGCCCTTGTCGGAACCGGGTGTTTGATCATTGACTCTAACATATGAGTTGCAACGATGACTGGTTTTTTATAAAGGGCACATAAATCTATAAGTTTTTTTTGTATTTGAGGAACTTTTTCAAAAGGTAGTTCTGCTCCTAAATCTCCGCGAGCTACCATAATAACATCAGAAGCCTCTACAATTTCTTCTAGATTTTTACTTGCTTCAAATGATTCTACTTTTGATACTATGTCAATTTTAGCATTTTGTTTTTCAAGATAATTTTTCAATTCCTCAATATCTTTTCCACGTCTTACAAAAGACAACGCGATGAAATCAATTCCCATTTTGATACCAAAGTCAATATCTGCTCAATCTTTTTTTGTGATTGAGGCCAAAGAAACGTCTTTGCCTGGTAAGTTTAAATGTCTTCTAGATGTTAATTGGCCACCATCCATTACTTTACAGATTATGTCCTTGTCTTCTTTTTTTAGGACTTTTAGGTCCATTACGCCGTTGTCCACTAAAATAGTTTCGCCAACTTCTACATCATTTATGAAGTTATCGTAACTTACTTTTATCTTAGTGATATCTGTTTCTTCTGGGTTTGTTGTCAAGGTTATTGTTTCGCCTCTTTTTATTGTAATTGGGTTTTTAAGGTCTCCTGTGCGTATTTCGGGACCTTTTGTGTCTAAAAGAATAGGAATATTGTAATTGGTTTTTTGGTTTAGTCTTTTGATACGTTTGATTACATTGCCATGTCAAGCATGGTCTCCATGAGAAAAATTAAGTCTAAAGACGTTAACTCCTTCATCGGCTAGTCTTTTGAGGTTTTCGTAACTTTCTGTTTTTGGTCCAATTGTAGCTACAATTTTTGTTCGTTTTATCATAATGTATA